>CANHWG010000041.1 GCA_947464335.1 Flavobacteriaceae bacterium | reverse complement strand
CGCATAGAACGGATACGCAATCTTTCTTTGGCGCTGGCAAAGAATTTGAAGAACGCTATTGGATGGCATTGATTCGTCAGGTTTTGGTAGATGGATTTTTAACAAAAGATATTGAAACCTATGGAATTTTAAAAGTTTCCGAAAAAGGTCATGACTTTATAAAAAATCCAATTTCGTTTATGATGTCGGAAGATCACGAATATAATGAAGCAGAAGATGATGCTATTGTAACTGCTGCAAAATCCTCCGGAACAGCCGATGAAGCTTTGATGAGTATGCTTCGTGATTTACGAAAAAAAGTTGCAAAGAAATTGGGAGTTCCTCCTTTTGTAGTTTTTCAAGAACCATCATTAGAAGATATGGCATTAAAATATCCGATAACGATTGATGAACTGACAAATATTCATGGGGTAGGTGAAGGTAAAGCAAAAAAGTATGGAAATGAATTCATTGAACTTATTGCTCGTTATGTAGAAGATAATGATATTATCAGACCAGATGATTTGGTGGTTAAATCTACAGGAGCGAATTCTGCGAATAAATTATATATTATTCAAAATATTGACCGTAAATTATCTCTAGAAGACATTGCAAAAGCCAAAGGAATGAAAATGGATGATTTGCTAAAAGAAATGGAACAAATCGTCTATTCTGGAACCAAATTAAATATAAAATATTGGGTAGATGAAATGCTTGATGATGATCAGCAAGATGAGATTCACGACTATTTTATGGATTCCGAAACGGATAAAATTGAAGATGCTCTCAAAGAATTTGATGGCGAATATGATATTGAAGAATTGCGTTTAATGCGAATAAAATTTATTAGCGAAGTTGCGAATTAAAATATGCAGTCCCAGTCTCAATTTCAATCTGATTACTTTCACTTTGAATGTAAACTATTCATACAATTCTCCGCGGTGTGGCTTTAAAACATCACGAACCTGAATCATTGTATCATCAGTTACAACCATAAACGCAATGGCATGCAGTTCGTTTTTGATTTCGTAACCCGTAATATTTATAGGTAATTTTTCTGTTGCAATAAATTCTTTTAAATGAATTTCGTGATGTTCGGCCGTTTTAGCTGAAGCTTCTCCCCTGAAATCCCAAATTAGTTTTATTTGTCTTGACATTATTTACTTTTGGCTTTTGTAATTCTGCAAAACTACAATAACAAATTTCAAATTACTATTTTTGTCTCCCGAGATCTTTAGGTCGAACGGTACAAAGTAAAAAATCAATTCATGCCTCAAGAATTACAACTTCAAGTTTCTCCCGAAATAGCAGCTAATGAAAGTTTGCTCTATGAGTATGTAGCCAAATCAGTAAGGGTTTCTACTAAGTTGGTTCACAAAGTTGAAATCCTTAAACGCTCAATCGATGCGCGTCAAAAAGCTATAAAGATTAATCTTAAAGTTTTGGTTTATCTTATTGACGAAAAATATACAGAACAAAGAATTGAACTTACCGAGTATCAAAATGTTTCCAATAAACAAGAAGTTATCATTGTAGGGGCTGGTCCAGCCGGATTATTTGCCGCTTTACAGTTAATTGAGTTGGGTTTAAAACCTATCGTAATCGAACGCGGAAAAGACGTTCGTGGTCGTCGACGTGATTTAAAAGCCATCAATGTAGACCACATCGTTAATGAAGATTCTAATTATTGTTTTGGTGAAGGTGGTGCTGGTACCTATTCTGACGGAAAACTATATACACGTTCTAAAAAACGAGGCGACGTCGATAGAATTTTGAGACTTCTAGTGGGTTTCGGTGCCACTCCCGATATCTTAGTTGAAGCACATCCTCACATCGGAACCAATAAATTGCCGCAAATAATTCAGGATATTCGTGTAAAAATTATCGAATGTGGTGGCCAGGTATTGTTTGAAACGCGCGTCACTGATTTTATAGTCAAGAATAATGAAATTCAGGGAGTTATTACGCAAAATGGCGATACGATATCAGCAAATAAAGTGATCCTTGCCACGGGTCATTCCGCTCGTGATATTTTTGAATTGTTAGATAAAAAGAAAATCCTAATCGAGGCCAAACCTTTTGCATTAGGCGTTCGTGCAGAACATCCACAGGAATTGATTGATAAAATTCAATACAGTTGTGATTATCGTGGTGAGTATTTACCGCCAGCACCTTATTCGATAGTGAAACAAGTTAATGGTCGCGGGATGTACTCTTTTTGTATGTGTCCTGGTGGCGTTATTGCTCCTTGTGCTACTAGTCCAGGTGAAGTGGTTACTAATGGTTGGTCGCCATCCAAGAGAGATCAAGCCACTGCTAATTCCGGAATTGTAGTCGAATTAAAATTAGAAGATTTCAAACCCTTTGCCAAATTTGGTGCCTTAGCCGGAATGGAATTTCAAAAAAGTATCGAACAAAAAGCTTGGCATTTGGCCGGGGAAACCCAAAGAGTTCCCGCACAAAGAATGGTCGATTTTACTCAAAATAAAGTTTCAGCATCTATTCCAAAAACTTCGTATGTTCCGGGAACAACTTCGGTAGAAATGGGTCAAGTGTTTCCAGGATTTTTAACCCAAATTATGCGTGAAGGTTTTTCCGAATTTGGAAAAGCCATTCGAGGTTATATGACCAACGATGCAATTCTTCATGCACCCGAAAGCAGAACGTCGTCGCCTGTTAGAATTCCAAGAGATAACGAAACTTTAGAGCATCTTCAGATTAAAGGTTTATATCCTTGTGGCGAAGGTGCAGGTTATGCAGGTGGCATTATTTCGGCGGCTATTGATGGTGAAAAATGTGCACTTAAGATTGCAGAAGTGCTGAAATAGGTTTCTATATTTTATCAAACTGATTGTGAATTTTTAATAAAATAACTCCAAAAACAACTGCGGTTACAATGAGCATAATGTTCATTATTCCTTCGGTGCTGAATGATAGTTTTATCAATATCGTAGATATGATAAATCCAGAATTACGGATAACAATGTTGAATTTGTCTGAATGTAAAAATGAAAATAACAAAAGCAATACATCAACAAGAATGAGTATAGTAAAGAAATCGTCGAAGAATATTTTGTTGATGTCTTTTATTTCTGTAACAATTTTGCTGAATGAAAAGAAGCTTTCATACAACCAATGACCTAAGCTATATACAGACAAAACAAGAAAAACAGGAACCAAACAGGTTGCAATTATCTTTTTTAAAGAGATGAATTTTGAAATCTCTGGTGTAATCATTTCTGCTTTTTCAACTTTGCTGTTTCTTACCAATTTGTAATAGATGTAAATCAAGAAAAATAGAAGAACAATTGCCAGTAGGTCAGCTGTAAATAAAAGATCATTCTTTATTGAAAACCAATTTAATGAAACTTCCAAATTAGATAAATCTTTAAATATCCTTCGGATTACAATTAATGAAATAATTTCATACTGTTTCCCAATGTATATAGAAGTCGATTTAGGTAAATAATACAACAGTAAATAAACTTCATAAATAAGGATGAATGAAAACGGTGTATAAATAGCCGAAATCGGGTTGCTTAATAATTTTACATGATCAGTTACAGTAATGAAATCCAAATTGACTAAGCCAATTAACAACAAGTGCAACAAGAAACTGATAATAGCGATGTAAATAATTATAAGCTCACTTTTATGTTTAATTTTTTCAGACAAAAAATAAGTGTAAAGCGAAGAAAAAAATGGAGTGGAACTAGTCATGAATTTTTGTTTAACTAAAATTAAAATAAATTAAACACAATAGTACAAATAAAATTTGTAAGTTTACAAAAATACTGATAATAAAGCTTTTAACGATTCCAAAGTTTGTTGCCATAATTTTAAAAAATCTCTATTTATTAAAAATTCATAAATAACTAAAAAAACTAATGAACAAAATACCCATCGAATTTCAGATCACTACTTTAGTACACCAAGATAGGTATTTAGTCAATGGCGAATTAAAAAAATGGACAGGCGAAACGTCTGAAGTGTATTCTACCATATCATCAACAGAACACTATACTCCAACATTATTAGGGACCATTCCAACTATGGGAGAAGCGGTTGCGGATGAAGTCGTAAAGTCTGCTGTTGCAGCTTATGACAAAGGACAAGGCATTTGGCCAACCATGAAAGTGAGTGACCGAATAAAATGTATGGAGAATTTTGTTAATCAAATGAAAACTACTCGTAGCGAGGTAGTAAAGTATTTGATGTGGGAAATTGGGAAGTCACTACCCGACTCAGAAAAGGAATTTGACCGAACCGTAGAATATATTTATGACACCATTGAAGATTATAAACAATTAGACCGTAACAATGCCCGTTTTACCAAAAGCCAAGGTGTGAATGCGATGGTACGTCGTGGTCCGCTTGGTGTGGTATTGTGTCTTGGACCCTATAATTATCCATTGAATGAAACTTTTTCATTATTGATTCCGGCGATTATTATGGGAAATACCGTAATTTTTAAACCGGCTAAGCTTGGGGTTTTGCTTATTTCTCCGTTGCTTGAAGCCTTTAGAAGTTGTTTTCCAAAAGGAGTTATCAATATAGTGTATGGTAGAGGTAGAGATGTAGCTTCTCCTATTATGAAATCGGGAAAAATTGATATTCTAGCTCTGATTGGCAACAGTAAGTCGGCTATTGCTTTACAAGATCAACATCCAAATAAAAACCGTTTGCGTTTGATTTTAGGATTAGAAGCCAAAAACCCTGCGATTATTCTTCCTGATGCCGATTTGGATTTGGCCATTCAAGAGTGCATTATGGGAACCTTGTCATTCAACGGACAACGTTGTACGGCTTTGAAGTTGCTCTATATTCACGAGTCTATTGCTACTGAATTCAATAGAAGATTTGCTGAAAAAGTAGACGCCCTTATTTTCGGAAATCCATGGGAAAAAGGCGTTTCATTAACACCATTGCCCGAAAAAGAGAAACCCAATTACATTCAGGAACTACTTGATGATGCTGCTGCTAATGGTGCCAAAGTAATCAATACTAAAGGCGGAGAGCGAACCGAAAACTATATTTTCCCTGCAGTTTTATTTCCTGTAAGTAAACAAATGCGGGTGTATCACGAAGAACAGTTTGGTCCAGTAATTCCAATTCTAACCTTCAAAGACATTCAAGAACCGTTAAATGATATGGCGGAATCAAACTATGGACAACAGGTAAGTTTGTTTGGCAGAGATATCAAAACTATTGCACCACTTATCGATACGTTAGTTAATTTAGTATGTCGTGTAAATTTAAATAGTTCATGTCAACGTGGACCAGATATTTATCCCTTTACGGGTAGAAAAGATTCGGCTGTCGGAACCTTGAGTATTCATGATGCGTTGAGATCGTTTTCAATTCGAACTTTTGTAGCGTCAAAGGACAATGCCTATAACAATGAAATTTTACAAGCATTGTTGAATAGCAAAGAATCAAATTTTATCAATACAGATTATTTATTATAAATAAAATGCCCCGATTTTCGGGGTATTTTAGTATTATTTCTTTTTCAATCTATCTTTAAATACCTTCTCAAATTTTTCAAGTTTCGGTTGGATAACCATTTGACAATAGGGTTGGTTTTTATTGTTATTATAATACCCTTGATGATAAGATTCTGCTTTAAAGAATTTTTGTAATGGTTCTAATGTGGTCACAATTTTATTAGAAAATACTTCTTTATTCAATTCGTTAATTAAACTTTGCGCAGCATTTTTCTCCTTCTCATTTTTATAAAAAATGGCAGAACGGTATTGTGTTCCTTGGTCAGCACCTTGACGATTAAGCGTTGTTGGATCGTGTACAGTGAAAAATACTTGAAATATCTCATCTAAATTTGTTTTGGATTTATCATAGGTAATTTCAACAACTTCAGCAGCACCAGTTCTACCCGTACAAACTTCTTCATAACTTGGGTTGTCAACAGTTCCTCCAGCATAACCTGAGTAAACACTAATAACACCATCTAGATTTTCATATACCGCTTCAACACACCAAAAACAACCACCACCGATAACAATAGTATCTGTATTTGCTGAATTGGTAGCAACACCATCGGGAGCAAAATCCAATGAAATAGCATTCATACAATATCTTTTTCCAGTTGGTTCCGGACCATCGTCAAATAAATGTCCTAAATGACTATCGCATCTGCCACATAAAGCTTCAGTGCGACGCATTCCATAAGAGTTGTCATCTTTAAAAACCACACTATTCTTATTGTCTTGTTCAAAGAAGCTAGGCCAACCACAACTACTGGTGAATTTTTGATTTGATTTGAATAGTTTCAATCCACAAGTCGCGCAATAATAGGTTCCTTTGGTTTCTGAATTCCACATAGTTCCAGTAAACGCTCTTTCGGTATCGGCATCTCTAGCCACTGCATACAAATCGGGTGACAATACTTTTTTCCATTCGGCATCTGAGACATTTAATTTTGTGGTATCGGTATTCGAGTAATAAGGATTATTTGGTTTAGAAATTATGTTTTCCATAGCACTGGTTTTTGTTTTATTATCAGTTTTGTTGTTTTGTCCGCAAGCCGTTAGCAAAAACATGGGGAACAAAAATAAATAGTTTAAAATCGATTTTATCATAGCAAGTATTTTTTAAATCTGATACAAATTTACATTAGATATGAGAAGCAGAATGTCAAGTAGGTTGCAAATTTTAACTATTTAAGGAAAGTTTAACGGTTGTTGAGAAGGTATAATTATCAAGGCTTGTTTTTTTTTGTATTTTTGAACTTTAAACAAAAAAATGATTGAGGAGCAAGTAGTTTTAGTCAACGAAAAAGACGTACCTATAGGTTTAATGAATAAATTAGAAGCGCACGAAAAGGCGCTTTTACATCGTGCCTTTTCGGTTTTTGTACTAAACAAAAATAATGAAATAATGCTCCAACAACGAGCACATCAAAAGTATCATTCTCCTTTATTATGGACGAATACCTGTTGTAGTCATCAACGTGATGGAGAAACAAACATTCAAGCAGGAACGCGCCGTTTGTATGAAGAAATGGGTTTTAAAACAGAACTCAAAGAATTATTTCACTTCATTTATAAAGCACCATTTGATAACGGTTTAACGGAACACGAATTAGACCATGTTATGATTGGTTATTATGATGACGAACCAATAATCAATAGCGAAGAAGTTGAAAGTTGGAAATGGATGAAAATTGAAGATGTGAAAACCGATATGTTACAAAATCCGAATTTATATACAGTCTGGTTTAAAATCATTTTTGATGAATTTTACCATTTTCTCGAAGACCATAAGATTTAAGATTGCTGAATTTTGAATTCAGATTTCAGAACATTTCAATACTCATAAATCGTTAATCAACAATCAAATATCTTATGATAGTAACAGTTTCCAGAAAGGCACATTTCAATTCCGCTCATCGATTGTATCGAAAGGATTGGACAATGGAAAAAAACGATACCGTTTTTGGCAAGTGTAATAATCCCAATTTTCATGGTCATAATTATGAGTTAATCGTATCCGTTACTGGTGAAATTGATCAAGAAACCGGTTTTGTAATTGATGTTAAAATTTTAGCAGATTTAATCAAAGAACATATCGAAAATACTTTTGACCATAAAAATTTAAATCTAGATGTTCCCGATTTTAAAGATTTAAATCCAACCGCTGAAAATATAGCGGTGGTTATTTGGCAAAAACTTCGAAAGTATATCGATAATGATAAAGATTTAGAGGTTGTGTTGTATGAAACACCTCGAAATTTTGTAACCTATAAAGGAAACTAATGGCACTTAAGGTTGGTGATACAATTCCATTTTTTACTTCTATTGATACTAATGGTAACTCTTTTGAGGTTCGTGATTATTTAGGTCAACCTTTAGTTATTTATTTCTATCCAAAAGATGATACGCCAGGTTGCACCATTCAAGCGTGCACTTTTCGAGATCAATACGAAGATTTTAAAGCACTTGGCGCAGAAGTAATCGGAATTAGCAGTGATAGTTTACAATCGCATCAAAAGTTTGCTTCACGTTACAAACTTCCTTTTATATTGCTTTCAGATAGTAATAAAAAGATTAGAAATCAATTTGGAGTTCCCAATGATTTTTTGGGTCTAATTCCAGGAAGAGCTACTTATGTTATTGATAAAAATGGAACAGTGCAACTTATTTTTGATAGTACTTCGGCCAAAATTCATATTCAAAAAGCACTCGAAATACTCAAAAGAATGTAAGTTTGCTGAAAATATTTCTACATGAAATTTTATCCTTTACAGTTTGAACCGATACTAAAAGAAAGAATTTGGGGAGGAACCAAACTGAAAACCTATTTAAATAAGCCAATTATATCTACTATTACTGGTGAAAGTTGGGAAATATCTACCGTTGATAATGATGTCAGCACTGTAGCTAATGGTTCACTTAAAGGAAAATCATTAAATGAATTAATTAATGATTTTCCGGTAGAAATTTTAGGAACTAAAATCTTTGCTCATTTTGGAAAACAATTTCCACTACTGTTTAAGTTTTTGGATGCACGTGAAGATTTATCCATACAGTTGCATCCCAATGATGAGTTAGCTAAAAAACGTCATAATTCGTTTGGAAAAACCGAAATGTGGTATGTTATGCAAGCGGATGCTGATGCGAGTTTGATTGTTGGGTTTAAGGAAAAGTCTTCGCCTGATGAATATGTTGAAAACCTAAGAAACAAAACCTTATTAAATATACTTGACACAAAAAAGGTAAAGCAAGGCGATGTTTTTTTTCTAGAAACAGGAACCATTCACGCTATTGGAGCCGGAACTGTTATTGCTGAAATTCAGCAAACATCGGATATTACGTATCGAGTTTATGATTTTGATAGGGTAGATGCTAACGGAAATACGCGTGAGTTGCATATGGATTTAGCATTAGATGCTTTGAATTATCAAAAGATTGAAGCGCAACGTTTTTATACTAAAACTAAAAACATATCTAACGAAGTAGTTAATTGTCAGTATTTTACAACTAATTTTATTCCGCTAGACGGAAAAATTACGGTTACTAAAAGCTCAGAATCTTTTACAGTATATATGTGTGTTGACGGCAATTTTGAATTGACTAATAATATAGAAACATTTCAATATCAAAAAGGCGATACCGTTTTAATTCCAGCTAGTTTATCTGATTTTCAGATTAGTGGTGAAGCTTCTATTTTAGAAATTTATATTTCGTAGTTTGTATTCTAAAGAAATACTGTAGTTTTGCATCAAATTTTAAAAATAAAAGAAAATGCCAAGTGTTAAAAATTTAAAGAAAGATATTAATTTCGTTTTAGGTGATATTATTGAAGCGGTTTATATTTATGAAATGACAACTGCTGGAAAACCATCTGACAAAACAAATGCAATCATTGATGAAGCGATCTCCTCTTTTGATGGTTTGATTGCCAAAGTAAATGCTAAAAATGTAGAAAATAAAAAAGCACATTTTAAGCAAATTAATGCCGATTTAGAACAAACTGCAAATCAATTGGTTGAAAAAATCAATGCACTTTAATAGAAAAAAGTGGTCAAATATTTTGGAGAATTAATTTTCACTTCTATATTTGCAAAACTATTACGCCGCCAGCGTAGCTCAGTTGGCTAGAGCAGCTGATTTGTAATCAGCAGGTCGTGGGTTCGAGTCCCTCCGCCGGCTCCATATAAAAACCGTTTCGTTTACTCGAAGCGGTTTTTGTTTTTTATAACTTCACAAGAACAATTTCAATTCTATATCTTTGAACGCTATTTAATATAGAAACAAATGTTTAGAAACAAAGTGTTAAAAGGAGTTTTTCTTGTTGGTTTTGGAGCAACGAGTTATGGAATGCTAGCTACTTTTGTGAAGTTAGCTTATTCCGATACCAGCTCTCAAGGTCTTCATTATACTCCAGCTGAAGTTATTACAGCACAATTTGTTCTAGGTATTATAGTTATTTTCATAATTACTTTATTTCAAAATAAAAAAAGTGGAAATAGGGTTGCTAAAGCTTCCTCTTCTGATATAAAAAAATTGATGTTAGTAGGAACATCAACAGGGTTAACTAGCATTTTTTATTATTTGGCAGTAAAATATATTCCCGTATCTATTGGAATTGTGCTTTTAATGCAAACTGTTTGGATGGGTGTTTTTTTAGAAATGATTTTGGATAAACGAATGCCTTCAAAAATTAAATTGCTATCAGTGATAATCATTCTTTTTGGAACCGTATTGGCTACAAATCTTTTTTTTAATAAAGTTGAATTAGATTGGAGAGGAATACTTTTAGGATTATTAGCGGCAGCTTCCTTCACAACAACCATGTATGCAGCCAACAAAGTTGCATTGTCTATTTCTTCGGCGCAAAGAAGTTTATACATGCTTTTAGGTGGAGCAGTTATCGTTTTATTATTTGCTTTTTTAACTCAAAAAACACCTTTCAATTTTGATATATTTTACAAATGGGGAATTTTAATTGCTCTTTTTGGAACAATAATTCCTCCCATGTTACTTAATGCAGGTTTTCCTTTAACTGGAATTGGGCTCGGTAGTATTGTTTCTGCCCTAGAATTACCAGTATCGGTAACAATGGCATTTGTGCTTTTGAATGAAACGGTTCTTTTATCACAATGGATTGGTATAGTGTTAATCATAATGGCTATAGTGATTATGAATGTTAACTTTCAAAAAAAATAAATTCCTAACATACGATTGTAAATTTATTTCAACTAATTTTCTATTCTTTACTTTTCTTATTTTTGTTTTATGAATTCACTTTTTCCTAAAGAAAAAATCAAATTTACTGTACCCGATGCGACTATCGAGTATTATCCCAATTTCTTTGGAGAGGTAAGAGCTAATGAACTATTTGAAAAATTGCAACATGAAATTCCGTGGCAACAAGACAATATTACTATTTTTGGAAAAACACATCCCCAACCCAGATTAACAGCCCTTTTTGGAAACGAAGGAAAACCCTATAGTTATTCTAATATTATAATGCAACCCAATCCATGGAATGCTTTATTGATGTTTATAAAAAATGAAATTGAAGAACTTTGTAATGAGAATTTCACTACGGTTTTGCTTAACTACTATCGAGATGGTAAAGATAGCAACGGTTGGCATGCTGATAATGAGCGTGAATTAGGTAGAAATCCCATTATAGCTTCGGTGAGTTTTGGTGCCGAACGTTTCTTTCATTTACAACATAATTCGATTAAAGAGCAGAAACTGAAAATAAATTTAGAACATGGTAGTTTACTCATTATGAAAGGTGAAACACAACACTTTTGGAAACATCAAATTCCGAAAACTGCCAAACCAATTGGATCCAGAATAAATGCCACTTTTCGAATTATCAAATAAGTAGATTTGTTATATTTGATAAAAATTAGTTATGAACGAGATAATCAATTATTTTTCTTCAATTCCATCATCGCACAGGGCTATTATTTTGGCGGGTGGAATTACTTTTTTTTGGTTAATTGAATCAGCTGTGCCTCTTTTTAAATTTAAGTATAATAAATGGCAACACGCCGGAATTAATATTTTTTTTACTGTTACAACCATTGTTATCAATTTTAGTTTAGCCCTTATTTTATTGAAGTCAGCAGATTGGGCCACTACAAATCATTTTGGAATTTTAAATTGGTTGCCCAAGTTTCCTATTTGGATTTATACCATCATTGGATTACTTTTTTTAGATTTAATTGGAGCCTATTTAATTCATTTTATTCAGCATAAAGTAAAAATTCTTTGGCGTTTTCATTTGGTTCATCATACCGATACTTGGATTGATACTACTTCAGCCAACCGTCATCATCCAGGAGAAAGTGTTATGCGATTTATTTTTACGACACTTGGTGTTTTGATAGTTGGAAGTCCAATTTGGATGGTGTTTTTATATCAATCACTATCTTTATTATCTACTCAGTTTACGCACGCTAACATTGTTTTGCCTAAAAAATTTGATAATTTTCTGAGCTATTTCATTGTTTCACCCGACATGCATAAAGTGCATCATCATTATGTTTTACCGTATACCGATAGTAATTATGGTAACATTTTTTCGGTTTGGGATCGATTATTCGGTACTTTCAAAACTTTAGACCGAGAGAAAATTGTTTATGGTGTTGATACCCATATGAAACCTGAAGAAAACAATAAGTTAGCTAATCTTTTAGCTATTCCTTTTCAAAAACTTCGTTCCCCAAATTCATAAAAGTGTTAAAAAAATAATATTGATGTTTGCCAACTAATTATTTTTTTTATTAATATTGAAATAAAATAATAGTACCTATTTAAATAAATGCTTTTACAGAAATGAAAAAAAGTAAACTAGCAGAACTAGATAACGAACAACTAGAACGTGTTATCAGTATGGCTCAAGAGGAAAGAAAGCCTTTTGAAGTGATTAAAGAAGAATTTGGTTTGACCGAAAATGAAGTTACCGAGTTGATGCGAAAAAGACTGTCTAAAGACAATTTCGAATTGTGGAAAAAGAAAGCCACAGGAAGTAAGCCAAAACCAAAACCCATCATAGATGATTTTGATGATTTAGATAGTAAATATTACATTAAAAATAAATTTGATTAAACATAAAACTCTTGCTTGACAAGAGTTTTTTATTTTTCCCTTTTGAAAAATCCTTTTTTTAGTTAATCAAATCAAAAAAATAAAAACTACTTTGTAACTTATAGTTACTTTTGAAGACAAATTTCACAAAAAAATAATATTTAGTAATGAAGAAATTAATTCTAAGTGCCATTTTAGCCTTGACTGCTTTCAGCTATTCAGTAGTTGCACAAAAAAAATCAAAAGTAAATGAAGTAAATGTAACGATCGATTTAAATCAAGTTAAAAACGATAAAGTCATGGTTACCATTACACCTCCAATATTTACAAGTAATCAGGTTGTTTTTCATTTTCCTAAAACAGTACCTGGAACTTATTCTACTGATAATTATGGGAAATTGGTTGATAATTTAAAAGCATTTGATAAAAGCGGAAAAGAATTAGTAGTTTCTAAAACGGATGATAATTCTTGGGATATTTCTAATGCTAAATCGGTTGGCAAAATCACGTATTGGGTTAACGATACTTATGATTCGGAAAGTGGGAATGGTTTTGGAAAGGAAGATGTTTTCTCACCAGCTGGTACAAATATTTTAGAGGGAGAAAACTTTATGTTGAATAACCATGGTTTTGTTGGTTTTTTTAACGACAAAAAAGCATTAACTGAGATTCCATACACACTTACGGTTTTGCATCCAGCTACACTTTACGGTGCTTCATCATTAGTGGATACTGATAAAAGTGATACCGTTGACGTTTTTAAAGCGTCTCGTTATTTTGATTTGACAGACAATCCAATTATGTATGCAAAACCCGATTATGAAACATTTACGGTTGACGGAATGGAGATTTTTTTTAGTGTATATTCTCCAACAGGTGTTCATACAGCAAAATCATTATTGCCCTATTTAGAAAAAACAATGCGTGCTCAAAAAGCTTTTATGGGTTCAATTAATTCAAATAAAAGATATACGGTACTACTTTATCTATCTGATTATAACAAAAATGACGCTAAAGGTTTCGGTGCTCTAGAACACCATACTTCGACTACTGTTTGTTTTCCTGAAGCAATGCCAACTGAAGCTTTGGGGGAACAGATTAAAGATGTAGTTTCTCATGAGTTTTTTCATATCGTAACTCCGTTAAGCATTCATTCTAAAGAAATTCAATATTTTGATTATACCAATCCTAAAATGTCAGAACATTTATGGATGTATGAAGGAGTAACCGAATATTTCGCAAATATTTTTCAGGTAAACCAAGAACTTATTGATGCCGACGAATTTTATCAAAGAATATCTGGTAAAATAACTAACGCTTCTGCTTTAAACGATACGATGTCATTTACAGAAATGAGTGCTAATGTTTTGGTTGAACCCTATAAAGCACAATATCTAAATGTATATGAAAAAGGAGCTTTAATTGGCATGTGTATCGATATTATTATTCGTGAAAAGAGTAATGGTCAAAGAGGTATTTTAGACTTAATGAAAAAATTATCTCAAGAATATGGAGTAGATAAACCGTTTAATGACAAAGAGCTTTTTGCAAAAATAGTTCAATTAACTTATCCTGAAGTGGGTGATTTTTTGAACATACATGTTGCGGGAACTACACCAATTCCGTATGAGGTTTATTTTGCAAAAATGGGAGTGTCAAAACAAAAAATGAGCATTCCAGGGAATCCGTTTTTAAAAGATATGTCAACTCCATTCATCACGGTTAATCCAACTACTAAGGAAATATTAGTTATTCCTGGTTCAGATTTAAATGATTTTATGACTAATCTAGAGTTAAAAGGTGGAGATGTAATTACTTCTATAAATGACAAAGTTTATAATCTCGATAATATTTACGAAATGATTATGGAAAGTCAAAACTGGAAAACAGATGATGCTATTAGTTTTAAAATAAAAAGAGACGGTGTTGAAAAAACAATTAATGGAAAAGTGAAATTAAGTTTTATGGAAGTGGAAGGTTATAAACTTACAGATACATCAAAAGAGAAATTAAACAATGCTTGGTTAAAAGGTTAATTTATTTCATCAAAACCGTATATAAATCCTCAATTTCTATCCAAAATTGAGGATTTTTTTTAGTAGTATTGCAAAAAAAATAATCATGTGTAAATTTATAATAGGGCTGTTGTCAATACTAATCTTAGTTTCTTGTTCAGAAAAAAAATCAACTAAGAACTTCGTGTTAACGGGTAATATTAAAGGTTTAAAAAAAGGAACCTTGTACATCCAAAGAATTAAAGACACCTTATTAATCCCGATTGATACTATAAAAATTAATGGTGATTCTCACTTTACAAGTGAGTTTGACTTGCAGTCTCCCGAGATGTTATACTTGTTTTTAGATCGAGGTGTAACCAATTCGGTTGATAACAACATCACTTTTTTTGCCGAAAAAGGAGTAATGAACATTGAAACATCACTTGATTTTTTTACCGCTGATGTTAAGATTACCGGTTCAAAAAATCAAGAACTTTATGATGAATATCGAAAAGTAGTTTCTAGATATGTTGATCAGGATTTGGAATTAATACAGAAAAAACTCTATGCTTATAAAAATAAAAAAACCGATGAAGTGCTTAAAATTGAAGAAGAGCAAAAGAGTATTTTAAAAAGAAAATATTTGTATACCACTAATTTTGCTGTTAATCATGCTGATTATGAAGTAGCACCTTACGTGGCTTTAGCGGAGATTTATGACATCAATTTGAAATATTTGGATACCATCCAAAAATCAATGACACCAAAGATTACTAAATCACTCTATGGTAAAAAATTAATTGATTTTATCGCAGCAAGGAAAAAGGATGAAAAATAGAATTACTTTTGTTTGTTTGAAATGACCAAATGAAAGACATTCTTTTAATTACACCACCATTCACCCAACTCAACACTCCTTATCCGGCTACGGCCTATATTAAAGGTTTTTTGAATACCAAAAACATTACTTCTTTTCAAATGGATTTGGGTATTGAAGTGATTTTAGAACTGTTCTCAAAAGAAGGTCTAAATAATATATTTGAAAGCAACCCCCAACCCGTAAATCACAATTCGGAACGTATACTAAGTTTGCAAGACGATTACATTAATACCATAGATAATGTAATTGCATTTCTTCAAGGTAAAAATCACACTTTAGCACGACAAATTTGTTCTGGAAATTTTCTGCCTGAAGCTTCTCGTTTTCAGCAATTAGACGATATGGATTGGGCTTTTGGTTCTATGGGAATGCAAGACAAGGCCAAACATTTGGCTACGCTATATCTCGAAGATTTATCCGATTTTATTCAGGAATGTATCGATGAAAATTTTGGATTTAGTCGCTATGCCGAGCGTTTAGGAAGAAGTGCCAATTCGTTTGATGAGATGTATACCGAACTTCAAAAAGAGTTGACGTATATTGATACTATTGCCCTCAAAATCCTTGAAGATAGACTTAAACAACATCTACCCAAATTAGTGTTGATTTCTGTTCCTTTTCCTGGCAATTTATACAGCGCTTTTCGTTGTGCACAATTTATTAAAAAGAATTTCCCAGAAATAAAAATCGCCATGGGCGGTGGATTTCCTAATACAGAACTTCGCGATTTAAAAGACCAACGCGTGTTTGAATTCTTTGATTTTATCACACTTGATGATGGTGAATTACCAATCGAATTACTTTACCGTTCTATTTGTCATTTCGACGAAGGAGATTCGAGAGCTATGCTCGAACAAGCGCAGCAAATCTCATCAAGTGAATTCAAAAGAACATTTCTTCTCGAAAATAATCAAGTAGTTTATAAAAACAATACAACGAAAACCGATTACAAACAAAGTCAAGTTGGCACACCCGATTATTCCGACTTATTTTTAGACAACTATATTTCGGTCATCGAAATTGCTAATCCGATGCATAGTTTATGGAGTGACGGACGATGGAACAAGCTAACCATGGCTCATGGTTGTTATTGGGGAAAATGTACTTTTTGTGATATTTCTTTAGATTATATAAAGCTCTACGAACCCATTGCTGCCAAAATTTTGGTCGATAGGATGGAGGAAATCATAGCGCAAACCGGTGAAAATGGTTTTCATTTTGTTGATGAAGCAGCACCGCCCGCTCTAATGCGAGAAGTAGCGCTAGAGATACTTAGGCGAAAGTTGACGGTTTCTTGGTGGACCAATATTCGGTTCGAGAAAAGCTTTACCTCTGATTTATGCTTCCTATTAAAAGCTTCAGGTTGTATAGCTGTTTCAGGAGGTTTAGAAGTGGCTTCCGATAGATTGTTGGAACTAATTCAAAAAGGAGTAACTGTCGAACAAGTAGCACAAGTAACCAGAAACTTTACAGAGTCTGGAATAATGGTTCATGCCTATTTAATGTATGGGTATCCAACTCAAACCATTCAAGAAACGGTTGATAGTTTAGAAATGGTGCGTCAATTATTTGAATTAGGAATAATTCAATCGGGTTTTTGGCATCAGTTTGCCATGACAGCTCATAGTCCGGTTGGAATGTTTCCCGAAGAATTTGGAGTAATTCCAATACAAAATGAAATTACATTTGCCAATAATGACATTCAATTTAAAGATAAAACTGGAATAGATCACGATAAGTTTAGTTTTGGTTTAAAGAAATCGTTGTTCAATTATATGCACGGAATTTGTTTCGATTACGAACTTCAAGATTGGTTCGATTTTAAGATTCCTAATACTACCATTCCTTCTGATTTTATTGTTTCTTGTCTTGAAAAAGAGGACAATTTTAATACAAAACCTTCTTCAAAAATTATTTGGATAGGAGGAAAGCCAATAACCGAAATATATACAAAATCTAAAAAAGGAAGTTCTTGGCAAATGACCCGATTAACTTTTCATTCTAAAATAGAAAGCGTTGAAATCTCATTAGAAAAAGACAAAGCAGATTGGTTACTCAAGACATTGGATTTTTTAACCCTCACAAATGAAAATCCAATTACATTTTCTAAGCTGAAATCTAACTATGAAATACAATTTGTGGATTTTGAACTTTTTTGGTTTTCAAAACCAATTAACTCTTTGAAAGAAATTGGGCTTTTAGTTTTATAAATAACCTTATATTTTTTTATAAAATTTGAATTTCCATGCGATTTATCAGTTTCGAAAACGATTTCTTTTTGTAAGTTTACGATATTAAAAAATCAATTTATATGGATTCAACCTATAAGCTTTCTGTAAACAATCTCACTAATTTTGATATTGCGGAAAATGATCTCAAAAGTCTAGACGCAATTAGTGTGACGAATACAAAATTTCATATTCTTAAAAACAGCAAACCCTATACAGCCGAAATAATTCTGTGTGATTTTATAGCCAAAAAGTATACTGTCAAAGTAAATAACAATACTTATGAAGTAGCTATTTCAGATAGTTTAGACCAGTTAATTAGTAGTTTGGGAATTGAGCGAGGTAGAACTAAAGTTATTAATGTCATCAAAGCACCAATGCCAGGTTTAATTCTCGAAATTAGTGTTGAAGTGGGTCAAACGGTAAGAGAAAATGATCCTTTATTAATTCTAGAAGCCATGAAGATGGAAAATAGTTTCCTATCACCTCGTGATGGTGTAATTAAATCTATTGCAGTTCAAAAAGGAAATGCTGTAGACAAAGGACAATTGTTAATTGAATTCGAATAAGTATGAAAAATATAACCAAACTATTAGTTGCTAATCGCGGTGAGATTGCCATAAGAGTCATGAAAACCGCGAAGAAAATGGGTATTAAAACAGTTGCTGTTTATTCGACTGCCGATCGGAATGCGCTTCATGTGAAATATGCTGATGAAGCTGTTTGTATAGGAGAAGCTGCTTCCAGTCAATCGTATTTGCGTGGCGATAAAATTATCCAAGTTTGTAAAGATTTAGGGGTTGATGCTGTGCATCCTGGTTATGGTTTTTTAAGTGAAAATTCAGCTTTTGCTGAAGAATGCGAAAAAAACAACATTATTTTTATCGGACCCAAATCGAAAGCGATAGAAATGATGGGAAGTAAGCTTGCCGCTAAAGAAGCGGTAATGAAATATGATATTCCGATGGTTCCTGGCGTTGATCACGCCATTACGGACTTAGAAGAAGCCAAAAAAACTGCCAAAGATGTAGGATTCCCGATTCTTATTAAAGCCTCTGCGGGTGGTGGCGGAAAAGGAATGCGAATTGTTGAGAAAGAAGAAGATTTTGAATCACAAATGAATCGTGCGATTAGTGAAGCTATCTCTGCTTTTGGAGATGGTTCGGTTTTTATCGAAAAATATGTAACTAAACCGCGTCATATCGAAATTCAAATTATGGCAGATAGCCATGGAAATGTATTGTATATTTTTGAAAGAGAATGTAGTATTCAGCGTCGTCATCAAAAAGTGGTTGAAGAAGCACCATCAACAATATTAACTCCCGAAAAGAGAAAAGAAATGGGAGAAGCAGCTGTAAAAGTGGCTCGTGCTTGCGATTATCTTGGCGCTGGAACAGTTGAGTTTTTAATGGACGACAAACTCAATTTTTATTTCTTAGAAATGAATACCCGTTTACAAGTGGAACATCCGGTAACGGAAATGATTTCGGGATTGGATTTAGTTGAATTACAAATTCGAGTAGCCCGTGGAGAAGCATTAAGCTTTAAACAAGAAGATTTACAAATCAATGGACATGCTATGGAACTTCGTGTTTATGCCGAAGATTCTATGAATGATTTTTTGCCTAATGTGGGTTTTTTAAGTACCTATAAAATTCCGGTTGGTGACGGAATTCGAGTAGATAACGGAATTGAAGAAGGAATGGATGTGCCAATTTATTATGACCCAATGTTATCTAAATTAGTAACTTATGGTAAGACACGCGAAGAATCAATAGAATTGATGATTAAAGCCATTGATAATTATCATGTTGAAGGAGTAGCCACTACATTGCCCTTTGGAAAATTTGTTATGGAACACGAAGCTTTTCGTTCAGGTAATTTTGATACGGGTTTCGTAAAGGCCTTTTATGATGCCGAAAAGCTTAAATCTAGTTTAGATATAGAAGCTGAAATTGCCGCAATGATTGCATTAAAGCAATACGTTGCCGATAAAAAAATCTTACGATTACCAATAAATTAAGATAAAAGAACATAGAAAATAGAATATAGATTGAAGTTTTAGAATAGTCTATTTTCTTTTCTCTATTTTCTAATCTCCTTAAAAGAAAAAAATGGAAGATAAAATCAAAATATTAAACGATAAAATTGCTTTAGCCAAATTAGGCGGAGGCGAAAATAGAATTGCAAAACAGCACGAAAAGAAAAAATTAACTGCTCGTGAACGAGTAGAATATTTGATGGACGAAGGTTCTTTTGAAGAAATTGGAATGTTAGTAACTCATCGAACTACCGATTTTGGAATGGAAAAAGAAATCTATTATGGAGATGGTGTTATTACAGGTTACGGAACCATAAATGGACGTTTAGTATACGTATTTGCTCAAGATTTTACTGTTTTTGGCGGTGCTTTGTCAGAAACACATGCCGAAAAAATTTGCAAAGTAATGGATATGGCAGTACGAAATGGTGCTCCAATGATTGGTCTTAATGATTCTGGTGGAGCAAGGATACAAGAAGGAGTTCGCTCCTTGGGTGGCTATGCCGATATTTTTTACAGAAACGTTCAAGCTAGTGGTGTAATTCCACAAATTTCCGCCATCATGGGACCTTGTGCTGGTGGTGCTGTATATTCTCCGGCAATGACTGATTTTACGATGATGGTTGAAAATAGTAGTTATATGTTTGTTACCGGTCCAAACGTAGTAAAAACCGTAACCAACGAAGAAGTAACCTCTGAAGAATTGGGTGGCGCGATAACACATTCTACCAAATCAGGTGTTGCGCATATTACTTCTCCCAATGGAATTGAATGTTTAGAAGATATCAAAAGATTATTGAGTTATATTCCACAAAACAATAAAGAAGTTACTCCTAAATTACCTTATCTTCTTAATGATGAACTTAGGCCACAACTAGAGACAATTGTTCCTGATAGTGCTAATAAACCTTATGACATGCATGATGTTATCAAAGGTATCATAGATGAAGAATCTTTCTTTGAAATACATGCTGCTTATGCTGAAAACATCGTTGTAGGTTTTGCTAGACTTGGTGGAAGAAGTATCGGTATTGTTGCCAATAACCCAAAGTTTTTGGCTGGATGTTTAGATGTAAAAAGTTCAATAAAAGGGGCACGATTTACCCGTTTTTGCGATTGTTTTAATATTCCGTTATTAGTATTAGTTGATGTTCCAGGATTCTTACCAGGAACCGATCAGGAATGGAATGGAATTATTGTTCATGGAGCAAAATTATTATATGCTTTGAGTGAAGCTACTGTTCCAAAGGTAACCGTTATTACTAGAAAAGCTTATGGTGGAGCTTATGATGTAATGAATTCTAAACACATAGGCGCGGATATGAATTTTGCTTGGCCCAATGCTGAAATTGCTGTGATGGGAGCAAAAGGAGCCAGTGAAATCATTTTCAAAAAAGAAATTAGTGAAGCACTTGATCCAGCTGCAAAATTAGTAGAGAAAGAAACGGAATATGCTGAATTATTTGCCAATCCATACACAGCAGCTCAAAGAGGATTTGTAGATGAGGTGATTTTGCCAAAAGATACTCGAAGAAAATTGCTAAAAGCTTTTAGTATGCTCGAAAATAAAGAAGTTGTATTGCCTAAACGTAAACATGGAAATATACCATTGTAGATTGGATTTCAAAGAAAAATACAATAGAAATTATTTAGCTAATCTTTGTTATACGAATAAGAATTATTTGATACTATTTTTCAAGGTTTTAAACAGCAGGTTCACCGTATAAATCGAATTCGGTGGCATCAATAATTTTGATGTTTACAAATTCTCCTGTTTTTACGTAAAATTTAGACGCATCAATTAAAACTTCATTATCTACATCTGGGCTATCAAATTCGGTTCTTCCAATAAAGTATTGACCTTCTTTTCTATCG
>CANHWG010000040.1 GCA_947464335.1 Flavobacteriaceae bacterium | reverse complement strand
TACAATTTGCAAACGGAAAAGCATCAGCAATAAAATAAATAAAAAAATAAATTTTGAAATTAATAAAACAAATGAAAAAATTGCCATTAATAGCAGCAACTATTTTAGTAGTTATTTCAAATACCGTATATTCTCAAACCCAAAAGTTTAAAGTTACACTCGATGCTGGTCACGGTGGTCATGATTATGGTGCCGTATATCATGGACATATAGAAAAAAACATTGCATTAGCCGTAGTTTTAAAAGTAGGTAAAATTTTAGAGAAGAATTCGAGTATTGAAGTAAACTATACCCGTAAAACAGATGTTTTTATTGATTTGATTGAACGTGCCAATATTGCCAACAGAGCCGATGCTAATATTTTTGTTTCAATACATTGTAATGCCAATAAAAATAATGCGGCTGATGGTAGTGAAACCTATGTTATGGGTATGTCAAAAAATGCTTCTAATCTTGAAGCTGCAAAACGAGAAAATGAAGTGGTTACTTTAGAGAAAGATTACAAACAAAAATATGAAGGTTTTGATCCAAAATCTCCTGAGACTATGATAGGTTTAACCATGATGGGCGAGGAGTATTTAAATAATAGTATAGCATTAGCCGGAAAAATACAAGAGCAGTTTATAGATATTGGTAGAAAAAGTAGAGGGGTAAAACAAGCACCTTATATGGTATTGCATAAAGCTTATATGCCAAGGGTATTAATAGAAATGGGGTTTATCTCAAATCCTACTGAAGGTGAAAGGTTGGATACAGATGCAGGTCAACAAGAAATTGCGGAATCTATTGCCAATGCCATAATTGGCTATAAAAAAGAAAACTTTGGGATAAACTCAAGTGACTCAAACCTAAAACCATCTCAAAAAGTAACGACTGAAAAAATTGTTGATAGTGTTCAGAAAAAGCCAACGCCAAAAGCGCCCGAAGTTAAAAAACCAGAAGTGAAACCAGAAGTAATTGGTTCTAGTGAAGCTTCATTCAAAGTGCAACTTTCGGCCAGTGGAAAAAAAATAGATTTGATTCCAAGTAATTTTAATGGGCTTAGTACTATTTCAGTTACTTATGACGGTAGCATATACAAATATTTGTATGGTGAAACTACCAATTATCAAGAAGCAAAAAGACTACTTTTGGAAGCGAAAAGTAAAGGTTATTCAACAGCATTTGTAATCGCCTTTAAAAATGGTAAAAAAGTTTCGGTACAAGAAGCATTAAAACAATAATAACAAGGACTTTTAATATTTTATTTTAACTTTGCCACACAAGAACTGAGGTCAAACAGTATATAATTAAATAAATCACCATTGAAAATCACTAGAGAAATTAAGACTGCTATTTTAGTTATTGCTTCTATTTTATTATTTATTTGGGGATATAGTTTTCTGAAAGGAAGTGACTTACTCTCCAATTATAAAACGTTTTATGTTCAATATGACAATGTTGAAGGTTTAGTAAATTCAGCACCAGTAACCATAAATGGACTTAACGTTGGGAAAGTGAGTAAAATTGAGTTTTTAAATAGCACAGGAAAAATTCAAGTAGAGCTTCAAATTAAATCTGATTTTCCTTTTTCAAAATCAAGTATTGCCTCTATCTACGAACCTGGATTAATTGGAGGAAAACAAATCATGATTACCCCTAATTTCGCCGACACTTCAATTGCCGAATCTGGCATAACACTTCAAGGTGATATCAAACCTGGTTTAACCACATTAGTAGCACAAAGGTTGACACCTCTTCAAGAAAAGGTAGAAAAGATGGTAGTATCGGCTGATGAATTACTGAAAAATGTTAATACCATTTTAGATGCTAAAACTAAAGCTGATTTAAAAAGCGGTATTGCAAATCTAGATGCCACTTTGGCTGAATTTAAAGTAGCTTCTCAAAATATAAATGAAATGTTAGCCGACAATAAAAATAAGATTAATTCTACGATGATTAATGTTGATAAAGTATCAGCTAATTTTGCCAAAATATCGGATTCTTTATCTAATGCTGAAATAGGTAAAACCATAAAAAATTTAGAGAAAACTTTAGCAAGCGTTGATAAAATAATGACAGATGTTCAATCAGGAAGAGGAACTTTAGGAAAACTAGCTAAAGATGAAACGATGTATACCAACTTTACTAAAACATCTAAAGAGCTAGAATTATTACTTCAAGATTTGCGACTTAATCCTACACGATATGTAAATGTCTCTTTGTTTGGTAAAAAAAACAAACCCTACCAACCTCCTGTAAACGATTCTATCACTATAAAGTAAGCCTACGTTATGATGTATATTGACAACATACTTTTTGCAATCATTCTCTTAATTGGAATTGGTTTTTTTGCTAAAAATGTAATTAAACTAAAACGTAATATCAATTTAGGTCAAGATGTTAATCGTTCTGATAATTCTTCAGAAAGATGGAAAAATATGGCAATGATTGCTTTAGGGCAATCTAAAATGGTTAAAAGACCAATAGCAGGATTTCTTCATATTATTGTATATGCAGGTTTTGTTATTATTAATATTGAGGTTTTGGAAATTATTATTGATGGACTTTTCGGAACACACCGGATATTTTCCTTTATTGGTTCTTTTTATGGTTTCTTAATTGGTTCTTTTGAAGTTTTAGCTGTATTGGTTTTAATTACGGTTGTTATTTTCTGGGTTAGAAGAAATGTAATCAGATTAAAACGATTTACGAATTCTGATTTAAATGGCGCTCCAAAGAAAGATGCGGATATTATTTTGTATTTCGAAGTTGTGCTGATGTCTCTGTTATTGATTATGAATGCTTTTGATTTACATTTTCAGGAGATGAATTCTGGAAACATTATTTCAAGATATTTTTCACCATCACCCGAAACTTTTTCACTGGTAACAGTTGAAATTATTGAAAGAGCCGCCTGGTGGTTACACATCATTGGTATTTTAATTTTCTTGAATTACTTATACTATTCTAAACATTTACATATACTTCTTGCGTTTCCAAATACCTATTTTGCCGATTTAAATCCTCAAGGTCAATTCGATAATTTAGAAAGTGTAACCAAAGAAGTGAAACTAATGATGGATCCAAATGCCGATCCATTTGCTGCCCAACCTGTTGATGATTCAGTGGCTCCGACAAAGTTTGGTGCTTCTGATGTGCAAGATTTGAATTGGGTTCAATTGCTAAACGCCTATACTTGTACTGAATGTGGACGTTGTACTTCTTCATGTCCAGCAAATCAAACAGGTAAAAAGTTGTCCCCTAGAAAGATTATGATGGATACGCGTGACCGAATGGAAGAAGTAGGAAGAAATATAGATGCAAACAAAGGTGTTTTTGTACCCGATAATAAATCCTTATTAAATGACTACATCACTCCCGAAGAACTTTGGGCGTGTACTTCCTGCAATGCTTGTGTTGAGGAATGTCCAGTAAATATTAGTCCATTATCTATTATAATGGATATGAGACGCTATTTAGTAATGGAGCAAAGTGCAGCACCACAATCTTTGAATGCAATGATGACCAATATTGAAAATAATGGCGCACCATGGCAATACAGTCAACAAGATAGATTAAATTGGAAAAACGAATAAAAATAAATTAATAAATACAAATTACCATATATGTGAGACTTGGGAATTTGTCAAATGAATGTGAAATAATAAAAACAAAAAGATGAAAGCGGAAGACATTGACAAAAACTTACAAAGTATTACTCAAAACGGACAGCAGTTAAGTCCAATTTTACCAGATGGAATTAAGAATTATTTAATTGATATTGACGGAACTGTTTGTGACGATATTCCAAACGAAGAACCAGAACGAATGTTAACAGCCGAAGTGTATCCAGATGCATTGATTACACTAAACAAATGGTATGATGAAGGACACGTTATATTTTTCTTTACTTCTAGAACGGAAGCGCACAGAGAATATACAGAAATTTGGTTGAAAAAGCATGGCTTTAAATACCACGGAATTTTATTTGGCAAACCACGAGGAGGAAATTATCATTGGATAGACAATCACTTAGTAAAAGCAACCCGTTATAGAGGTAAGTTTACGGATTTAGTCGATAAAGAAGTTACCATTCAGGTGTTTGATGATGAGCATCATGAATAATATATACTATTAGATTTTAGATATTAAATTTTAACTATTTAATATCTGATATCATAAATTTAAAATTTATATGTCAGAAGTGTTAAATGTGCCAACTATGGCAGAAATGATGGCTCAAGGCAAGCAACCTGAAGTATTATTTTGGGTAGGTTGTGCTGGTAGTTTTGATGATAGAGCTAAAAGAATTACCAAAGCATTTGTTCGGATTTTGAATCGAGCTAATGTAGAGTTTGCTGTTTTAGGAACTGAGGAAAGTTGTACTGGCGATCCTGCAAAACGAGCAGGAAATGAATTCTTATTCCAAATGCAAGCCATGATGAATATCGAGGTTTTGAATGCCTACGAAGCAAAAAAAATTGTAACTGCTTGTCCACATTGTTTTAACACGCTAAAAAATGAATATCCAGAATTAGGAGGAAAATATGAAGTAATTCACCATACTGAATTTTTGAAATCACTGCTAGACTCAGGCCGTCTCACTATTGAAGGCGGACAATTTAAAGGAAAACGTATTACATTTCATGATCCATGTTATCTGGGTAGAGCCAACAATGTTTATGAAGCTCCACGAGATTTAATTCAAAAATTAGATGCTGAGTTAGTTGAAATGAAACGATCTCGCGCCAATGGTTTATGTTGTGGTGCTGGTGGTGCCCAAATGTTTAAAGATGCAGAACCTGGGAATAAAGAAGTAAACATTCAAAGAACCGAAGACGCTTTAGAAACTAAACCTGAAATTATTGCTGCAGGTTGTCCATTCTGCAATACCATGATGACGGATGGAGTAAAAAATAAAGAAAAAGAAGCCGATATTAAAGTAATGGATATCGCAGAATTGATTGCTAACGCACAAGATTTATAACATGAAAAAAATTCTCTATTTGTTCTTATTTTTTACACTTTCAATCAATGCACAATCAAATGATGTGTACGATGTTATTGCCAAAGAAACGTGTAGCTGTTTAGAATCAAAAAAAATAGATATCAATGCAGAAGCTCAAGAAAATAAGTTAACCATGACTTTAGGTTTGTGTATGATTGAGAGCTATACCAAACATAAAATGGAGTTGCCCGAAAAAGACCAAACCGATTTTGGTAATAATGACGGAATGAGAAGTCTGGGAGAAAAAGTAGCCATTAAAATGGTATCTCATTGTCCAGATTTTATAATTGCCTTAGGTCAATTAGATGACGAAGAAAACGCAACAGAGGTAAAAGAATTAACTATAGAAGGTAAGGTAACAGGAATAGAGACCAAACAATTTGTAGTAATTAAGTTAAAAGATAAAAACAACCGATCCCATAATTTACTTTTACTAGACTATTTTGAAACTGCTTCTCTTTACACCGAAGGGAATATAAAAAATGGTACAGAACTTATAGTTGGTTATACCGAAGTTGAAATGTATGATCCTGAATCTAAAGATTTCAAGTATTTTAAAATAATAACCAGTTTGCAAAAAAAATAAGAATGTATATACCTTTTGAAAATTTACCCGAAGAATCTAAAATTTGGATATACCAATCCAACCGAAAATTTTCGGATGAAGAAATGGTCGAAATAGAAAATGATTTAAAAGAGTTTATCGAAAATTGGGCTGCTCACGGAACAGGTTTAGAAGCTTCGTATCTATTAAAATACAATCGGTTTATTGTTTTGGCAGTAAATCAACACGTACAACAAGCAACAGGATGTTCAATTGATTCTTCTGTAGCATTTATACAAAACATTGAGCAAAAATATGCTGTAGATTTATTAGACAAAATGAATGTGACCTTTAAAAACGGGGAGCATATTGCACATAAATCGTTGATTGATTTTAAACGTATGGCTAAAGAAAAAGCAGTTACTTCTAACACCATTGTTTTTAATAACCTAGTTAATACTATCGAAGAATTTAACGAAAACTGGGAAGTTCCTGCTGGTGAAAGCTGGCATAGCCGTTTCTTTTAATTCCTAATTTATGAAATCTTTATTTTTCAGAATTAGTTTATGGTCTGCCTTTTTGTTTTTGGCAACGAATTGTTCGTCAACTAAACAAATCAATACAGAACGTATTTCATTGCCCAAGGACGATTTGGCTCATGAAGAAGTATACATGCCACACCTTAAATCTGAAAGAAAGAATTTTTTTCCAGATTCAAATCAAGAAAACCGCTGGGTTGATAGTATTTATAACCAAATGTCGTTTACAGAAAAAATAGGACAGCTATTTATGGTAGCTGCTTATTCAAATAAAGATGCTGCACATAGAGCTGAGGTAGAAAAATTGGTTTCTGAAAATAAAGTTGGTGGACTTATTTTTTTTCAAGGTGGACCTATGAGACAAGCTCGATTGACCAATAGATACCAATCCTTAGCCAAAGTACCTTTGTTTATTGGGATTGATGCCGAATGGGGATTAAACATGCGAATTGACTCTACTTTTCGTTACCCATTTAACATGACTTTAGGAGCTATTAAAGATTTGAGTTTAATTGAAAAAGTAGGAAACAGTTTGGGAAAAGAGAGCAAACGAATGGGAATACATTTCAATTTTGCTCCAGTTTTAGATATTAATACCAATCCTAAAAATCCAATTATTGGCTACCGTTCTTTCGGGGAAAATAAAGTTAACGTTACCGAACATGCCATTGCCTTAATGACTGGTGCCCAAAAGCAAGGTGTGTTTTCTACGGGTAAACATTTTCCAGGTCATGGTGATACTGCAACTGATTCACACAGTACGTTACCCATTGTAAATGCATCTCTCGAACATATTGATAAAGTAGAATTATATCCCTACAAAAGAATGTTTGACGAAGGATTAGTTTCGGTCATGGTAGCGCATCTCAATATTCCTAGCTTAGAGCCAAGAGAAGGTTATCCTACTTCTGTTTCTTATAATGTAGTTTCTAATTTACTAAAAGGCGAATTGGGTTTTGATGGTCTAATTTTTACCGATGCTTTAAATATGAAAGGCGCCAGTAATTTCAGAAAACCAGGCGACATTGATTTAGAAGCTTTTCAGGCAGGAAATGATATTTTGTTATTTGCTGAAAATGTTCCTCTAGCTGTTGAGAAAATTTGTATGGCATATCAAGAAGGTTTGATATCGGAGGAACGAATAGCGGAATCCGTAAAAAAGATTTTACATTACAAATACAAATCTGGTTTACACCAATATAAACCTGTAGAACCGATTAATTTATATAATGAAATTAGTCCAAGAATTAACAAGGATTTGGAATATGAGTTGTATGAAAATGCAATAACAGTTGTGAAAAATGAGAACCATACTTTACCAATAAAAAATCTAAGTCAAAAAATTGCCTATGTTAAATTAGGTGATGATAGTAACAGTTCTTTTGTTACTACATTAAAAAAATACACAGATGTAACAGAAGTTGCCGATACTAATCTAGATTCTTTGTTAGTTAAATTAAAAGATTTTGAGACGGTTATTTTGGGTTATCACAAGTCAGATAAATCGTGGTGGAAAGTACCCACTTTCTCAGATAATGATTTACAAATGATTACTAAAATTGCAACCGAAAAAAAATTGATTATTGATTGTTTTGCAAAACCCTATGTACTTTCACAAATTACAAATTTTGAAGCCATTGACGCCATCGTAGTTTCCTATCAAAACGGAGATGTGGCTCAAGAAGTTTCTGCTGAATTGCTTTTTGGAGCTATAGATTCGAAAGGAAAGTTACCAGTTTCTATAAACAGCTACTTCAAAGCAGGTGATGGTTTAGTAACTGAAAAATTAAATCGTTTAGGCTTTTCAACTCCCGAAAGAGTAGGTATGAGTTCAGCAAAGTTAAAGCAGATTGAAACCTTTGCTCAAAAAGCCATTGATGGTAAAATGGCACCAGGTATGCAGATACTAGTTGCCCGAAAAGGAAAAGTTATTTATCAAAAATCATTCGGAAAGCAAACCTATGAAGGGAATGTTAAAGTTAAGAACACTGATTTATATGATGTAGCATCTTTAACTAAAATAGTGGCTACTTTACCCAGTGTAATGCAAGTTTACGATCAGAATAAAGTTACTCTAGAAACAACTTTAGGTGAAATGCTACCCGATTTCAGAGGGTCAAACAAACAACTGATGACATTAAAAGAGCTGTTGTCTCACTACGGAAGAATGCAAGCTTGGATTCCTTTTTACAAAGCTACTTTAGATTCGTCTAAGATACCAATGGAAAAATATTATCGAAAAGTATCTAGTGAAGGATTTACCAAAAGAGTTTCCGATAGTTTGTATATAAGAAATGAGTACCATGACACTATCATGAAACAAATCATAAACAGTCCACTTATCGATAAAAAAGAATATCGTTATAGTGATTTTACCTTCATTATTTTAAAACAATACCTCGAGAAATTAACAGGTAGAAATTTAGATGAATTGGCTAACGATAATTTCTATAAAACATTAGGAATGAATAATACGTTATACAATCCATTATCTAAATATGACATAAGTAGAATTGTTCCAACAGAAATTGATAACTACTTCCGACACGATACCATACAAGGTTATGTTCATGATATGGAAGCTGCAATGGAAGGCGGAGTAGGTGGTCATGCAGGAATATTTTCCAATGCAATGGATATTGCCAAAATAATGCAAATGTATTTGCAAAAAGGTAATTATGGTGGTTTACACTATTTTTCAGAAAACACATTCTACGACTTTAATACGTGTTGGTTTTGTACAGAAGGCAATCGACGTGGATTAGGATTTGATAAGCCACAAATCAGCGGTGGTGGACCAACTTGTGGTTGTGTATCGATGTCTAGTTTTGGTCATACGGGTTTTACAGGCACCATAGCTTGGGCTGATCCAACTACTGAAATTGTCTATGTTTTTCTTTCTAACAGAACATATCCTGATTCTAATTTGCCTAACAAACTTTCGAAAGAAAACATTCGAGAAGACATCCAAAAGGTGATACAAGACGCAATTATTGAGAAGTAATCTTTAACTATATTTTAGTCATTTCTAAAGCTATTTTACTTAAATTCGTCTAACTAAAATTAACACATGAAAATAGCCATTGTATGCTATCCAACTTTTGGTGGTAGTGGAGTAGTAGCAACCGAATTAGGACTTGAACTAGCTAACAGAGGTCACGAAATACATTTTATTACCTATAGGCAACCAGTGCGTTTAGCGTTACTAAACTCTAATGTGCATTATCATGAAGTAAATGTTCCCGAATATCCTTTGTTTCACTACCAGCCCTACGAATTAGCTTTATCAAGTAAGTTAGTAGATATGGTGAAACTCTACAAAATTGAACTTTTGCATGTACATTATGCTATTCCACACGCCTATGCAGGTTATATGGCCAAGCAAATGCTTAAAGAAGATGGAATTAATCTACCCATGGTGACGACACTTCACGGTACCGACATCACTTTAGTTGGAAATCATCCATTTTATAAAACTGCTGTTAATTTTAGTATCAACAAATCCGATATTGTAACCTCAGTTTCACAAAGTTTAAAAGACGATACAATTAAACTATTCAATATCAAAAAAGAGATTCATGTGATTCCCAATTTTATTGAATTAGATAAAATCCGGAATGAAAGTTTAATATCTTGTCAACGTTCGGTGATGGCAAATAAAGAAGAACGCATTGTAACTCATATTAGTAATTTCCGAAAAGTCAAACGTATTCCCGATATAATTAGAATATTTGATAAAATACAACAAAAAATTCCAGCCAAATTAATGATGGTTGGCGATGGTCCAGAAAAAGCAAAAGCAGAACAACTTTGTGAAGAATTGGGTATACAAGACAAAGTAATTTTCTTTGGAAATAGTAATGAGATAGACCAAATTTTATCGTATTCCGATTTGTTTTTGTTACCCTCAGAAACCGAAAGTTTTGGTTTAGCAGCTCTAGAAGCAATGGCGTGGAGTGTACCTGTAATATCAAGTAATTCTGGAGGTTTGCCCGAAGTGAATTTTGATGGTGTATCGGGTTATTTGAGTACTGTTGGTGATATTGAGAGTATGGCAACCAATGCCTTAAAAATACTTTCTGATGAAGCTATATTAGTTCAATTTAAAAGACAAGCTCTTGAAGTTGCCCAACAATTTGACATCAAAAATATACTGCCATTGTACGAAGATTTATACCAACAAGCAATTCTAAATTCCAAATGAGAAAATTCCTTTCTTTAGTTTTAATAATCATGTTGTTCTCTTGTTCAACAAACAAGAATACAGCAAGTAAAGTATTGTATGAAGTCTTGGTTGTTAATAATGATGGTGGTGCTAACATTAAATTTTATGAAGTCTTAACGGAATCTAAGGAAATAAAAATGCTTTTAGGAGATGCGACTTTAGCCAAATTGATTAAACCAAAAGATATCAACGAAAGTAGCTTTTTGATTCTAAATACCGGACCAACGAAAGAACCTTACAACAGAATGAAAATTGAAAAAGTAGTGGAAACCGATGCTCAAATAGAAGTATATCTCAAAGATACCCAAAAGAATTTAGAAGCAACAGCTATAGATGATACTACAAAATATCCTTATACAGTTTTAAAAGTCAATTCAAAAAAACCAATTATTATTAAATAAAAAATCCCGACCGAAAGTCGGGATTTTGGTTATAAATTTTTTTAAAATCGGTACCGAACTCCTAATGCTAAGTCTGGACCGAAATTGTCGTCCCTAAACTGGTTATCACCGGCATTATTTAAATAAACCTCAGGTCTAAAATCTAATGATAATTGAATTGGCGCTTCTTGAAAGTTATATTCAATTCCGATATCTCCTGCAACTAGTAATATAGTACCGTTATCGCTAACGCCACTATTGTCATAACTCCAACTACCAATACCACCACCAAATCCAGCATACCAATTAAATCCGTTGTCAATTTCCCAAACCCAATGGTATAAACCGACAAGCTTAAACGCGTCATAGTTGTCACTGGTTCTCCAACCTAAATCTAATTCTAAGCGATTGTTTTTAGACAAACCTCTTTGATACGAAACCTCTCCACCAAAACCATCGTTGTCTCCTAAACGAAGTCCTAAAGCATTTTTTGAAATGTCTTGTGCCTGTGCGCTAAACGCTAAACCCATTAGCATAAAAGCAGATAAAATAATTTTTTTCATTTTTTCAATTGGTTTTAAAAATTATACACAAATATCATTAAAAATAATGGTCAATGCCTCTATTTTAGTAAACAAATTTTTAAATATTCAATTGAAATGCAATTATTTTTCCGCAGAAAAAATTACGGATGCAATAAGTTGCTGACTAATATAATCTTCCATCTCAAATAAATCTTCTTCTACTCGTTCGGTATGGTCTTCATATCGATACAATTTCCAACGTCTGTTATTGTATTCTAGTGCCGTGAGGTTTTCAACCCAATCTCCTGAGTTTAAATATAGAGTGGATCCATTATTGTTTTCTTTCTTAATGATTTTGGGTTCATGTATGTGTCCACAAATTACATAATCGTATCCTTTTTCAATCGCCAAGTCGGTTGCCGTAGTTTCAAAGTCAGATATAAATTTCACAGCTGATTTAACGCTAGATTTTATCCTTTTAGAGAAAGAATAGGGTTCTTTACCGAGTTTGTTTAAACACCAATTCATAAATCGATTAGTCAGAATTAAATAGTCATATCCTATTCCACCTAATTTAGCTATCCATTTTGAATGTTGAACTGAAGCATCAAATACATCTCCATGGAATATCCAAGCTTTTTTATAATCTAAATCTAAAACAAGCTTGTCTAAAATTGAAATATTACCGATACTCGAATCACTAAATTTACGTAGCATTTCATCATGATTCCCCGTAATATAGAACACTTTAGTACCTTTAGATGCTAAGTCAACAATTTTCTTGATAACTTTTAAATGTGATTTAGGAAAATACGATTTTCTGAATTGCCAAATGTCGATAATGTCTCCATTTAATACTAATATTTTAGGCTTAATTGTCGATAAATAGTAGCTAAGTTCTTGAGCATGTGAGCCAAAAGTTCCTAAATGAACGTCTGAAATTACTACTACCTCTAACTTTCTTTTTTTCAAAATAAATGAGTTTTAGCGTTTAACAAATTAAGGAATCTAAGGTTAAATCAATTAAAAGAGAATGTTATTAAATTTCATAGATTAAATACCTCAATGTTATTTTTTTGGAATTTGACTTTAATACTTTCGACTTAAACTCTATATTTGTTAAACCAAGTCACGTCTTCAAGACGCTACAATCTTTACAAAGTAAAAACAATACTATATGGCTGGAAATAGCTACGGAACTCTTTTTAAACTGACTACTTTTGGAGAATCGCATGGAGAAGCAATGGGCGGAATCATTGAGGGTTGTCCGTCTGGAATCACCCTCGATTTTAATGCTATTCATACCGAAATGCAACGCAGAAAACCAGGTCAGTCTTCTATAGTAACCCAACGAAAAGAAGAAGACGAAGTGCAATTTTTATCTGGTCTATTTGAAGGTAAAACTACTGGAACTCCTATAGGTTTTATGATTCCAAACACCAATCAAAAGTCAGATGATTATTCTCATATCAAAGACAGTTATCGTCCTAGTCATGCCGATTATGTCTATGAAAAAAAATATGGTATTCGAGATTATCGCGGAGGCGGAAGAAGTTCTGCACGGGAAACTGCTTGTAGAGTAGTCGCTGGTGCCATTGCCAAACAAGTGTTGCCCAATATCAAAATTAATGCTTTTGTTTCTTCTGTTGGTGAAATTTTTATAGAAAAACCCTATCAAGATCTAGATTTATCATTAACCGAAAGCAATGCAGTTCGATGTCCAGATTTGGCTACCGCTGAAAAAATGGAAAACTATATCAAAGAAATCCGCAAAGAAGGCGATACTGTTGGCGGTACCATAACCTGTGTTTTGCAAAATGTACCCATCGGTTTAGGCGAACCTGTATTCGATAAATTACACGCCGAATTAGGAAAAGCCATGCTTTCGATTAATGCAGTAAAAGGTTTTGAATTTGGAAGCGGATTTTGTGGTGCTAGAATGAAAGGCAGTGAGCATAATGATTTATACAACGAAGACGGAACCACCAAAACTAACCTTTCCGGAGGCATTCAAGGTGGAATTTCCAACGGAATGGATATTTATTTCAGAGTAGCTTTTAAACCAGTAGCTACTTTAATTCAAAAGCAAGAAGTATTAACCAATGAAAGTAAATTGATAGAACAACAAGGCAAAGGAAGACACGATCCTTGCGTAGTGCCACGTGCGGTTCCCATTGTCGAAGCTATGGCAGCTTTGGTCTTGGCCGATTTTTATCTGATAAATAAAACCAATAATTCTAATTTTTAAAAGCAATTCCAGCTATGCGTTTCAAGTTTGTTTGTAAAATTCTATTTTTTCAATAATCTAAAACGTGCTTCCTTAGGTCGCAGTTTTTAATTAAGAAAAAATAGAATTTTCCTTCACAAAGCTTTTCACTTCTATCTGGGCTAAAACAAATTCAACTTATTATGAACACCAACAAAAATCATCAAACCCAAAAAAAATCTTTCCTCAGCAATCTTACGGTGCAAATACTTATTGCAATGTTACTTGGAGCACTTTTGGGAATTTTTGTTCATAATAATTACGCCGAAACCGGAGCAAAAGAGTTTAGCGGCTATATCAAAATGCTAGCAACAATTTTCATTCGCTTAGTGCAAATGATAATTTCTCCCTTAGTTTTTACAACTTTAGTAGTTGGAATAGCAAAATTAGGTGACATTAAAGCTGTAGGAAGAATAGGAGGAAAGGCCATGGGCTGGTTTTTTTCTGCCTCCTTTATTTCACTTTTAATTGGAATGTTTTGGGTAAATACCTTAGAACCCGGATTTGGATTAGAATTAGGAAAAGTTGATGTTTCAACGGCTTCTGAAGTAGTGTCAAAAACAGAAGGATTTTCGGCTCAGAATTTTGTAGAACACATCATACCGAAAAGTATTGTTGAAGCTATGGCTACCAATGAAATTTTACAAATTGTAATATTCTCAATTTTCTTCGGATTAGCCGCAGCGTCTATAGGTGATTATGCTAAACCAGTTGTCAATGCATTAGATAAAACCTCACACATTGTTTTAAAAATGGTAAACTATGTAATGAAATTTGCACCGATTGGAGTATTTGGTGCGATTGCTGGAGTTTTTGCTATTCGAGATTTAAACGATTTATTACTTACGTACGCCAAGTTTTTTGGTTCATTTTTGGTCGGAATTTCTACCCTTTGGTTTGTATTGTTATTGGTTGGCTATATATTCTTAAAAAATAGAATGACGACTTTGTTAAGACATATCGTTAGTCCATTATTCATTGCTTTTGGAACAACGAGTTCAGAAGCTGTTTTTCCAAAATTAACAGAAGAGTTGGAACGATTTGGAGTAAAGGATAAAATAGTTTCCTTTATGTTGCCATTAGGTTATTCGTTTAACCTTGACGGAAGTATGATGTATATGACATTTGCTAGTATTTTTATTGCCCAAGCCTATGGAGTCCCGCTCGATTTTGGAACTCAAATGACTATGCTTTTGGTCTTAATGCTTACCAGTAAAGGAATTGCGGGCGTTCCAAGAGCTAGTCTTGTTGTGGTGGCAGCCACCTGTGGAATGTTTAATATTCCCATTGAGGGCATTGCCTTAATTCTCCCAATTGATCATTTTTGTGATATGTTTAGAAGCGCCACAAATGTACTAGGAAATGCATTAGCTACTTCGGTAGTTGGCAAATGGGAAAAAGATTAATTTTTTTCTTTTCTTTTCTTTTCTTTATTATTATATTTGCAGTTATTAATAATCAATAAATTAAAAACACTTATGAAAAAACTATTACTTTCAATTACTTTATTAGTTGGATTTAATTCTTTTGCACAACTTACGTGTGCAACAGCGATTGAATTAACTGCAGATGAAACTGTTTCTGTTCCAGAATTAACAGGAACTTATCAAGCTATTTGCTGGGGTACAGCGGCTGCCGCTCCAAATGCAATTTGGTATAAATTTACACCTACTCAAAATGGAGAGGTTACCGTAAATGCTGATTTACCACAAAATCAAAGTGCTCCGTTTAGTAATGACCAACGAGTTTCTATTGCAACTGGTACTTGTACTGCTTTAACTTGTTATGCTGGATATGATGATATTGACGATACAAATTATAATGTAAATTACACTTTTCCAGTTCAATCAGGTACAACGTATTATATTGTTTGGGATAACAGATGGTTAGCAGAAGGTTTTGATTTTGATTTTTCATTTGTTAGCGCATCATGCATTAGACCAAATGATATTTCAATTAATACACCTACTAACATAACTACAACTTCAGCTACTCTTAATTGGGCTGCAGCTATTGGAACTCCTCCAGGTTATGATGTTGAATACGGTGTTGCCGGATTCGCGCCAGGAACTGGGACAGTAGCAAGCACTTCTACAACTTCTGTAAGTTTAACAACAGGATTAACAGCTAGTTCAAATTCAGAGTACTATTTAAGAAGTGATTGTGGTACTTCAGAAAGTGCATGGGTAGGTCCATTTACTTTATTTTTAGCTAAAACTTTGCCTTATGCAAATGGGTTTGAAACACCACAGCTTTCAGATGGATTTGCAGCTGCAGGATGGGGATTAGGAAATGCTGCATCAGGTGCACAAGCAGGAACAATCTATTATTTTTCATCTTCAAGTACAACAGCCGCTTCTAATTCTTTGTTATTTTCAAGAGCAATTTCTCTACAAGCAAATGAGCAAGTTACGTTAACATTTTATACTAGATTAGGTTCAGCTACAGGTACTAATAATATTTTAAAAGTATGGGTAAATGGTTTGCCATCTGCTACAGGAGCGACTCAGTTAGGAGCTGATATTACAGTTTCAGGAGCTACTTATACTCTACAAACAAGAACATTTACAGCTACTGCACCAGGTATCTATTATTTTATATTTAATAATGTAACACCTATAGTTACAGCTGCTACTTCTTTACGTTTAGACACTTTTAATTTGACTTCGGTATTAAGTAATGATGAATTTTTATCTTCAGAATTCTCTGTATATCCAAACCCTGTTAATAATGTTATTAACTTTTCTAACAATGTAAATGCATTAGTTAGTTCAGTTAAAATAACTGATTTGAATGGTAGAGTTGTTAAAACTTTAGATGTGAATGCTACTGAAGGACAAATTTCAGTGAGTGATTTAGCATCTGGAATGTATATGTTAAACATTACTTCAGATAAAGGTACTGCTGTTAAGAAAATTGTTAAGCAATAATTTCTTCAAATTTTTTATAAAAAGCCATCCTATTTAGGGTGGCTTTTTTTATTGTAAAAACTTAGTTTTTAGTTCTGGAGTTGGAATCATACAGCTTTCATTTTTACCATACCAACTATATCGATTCTTTGCTATATAATCATAAACGATGTCTCGTAATGATTTTGGTAATATTTTAAAAAGTAGCCCATAATGAATAAATCCTTGTAACGCTTTTGTAATTTCGATTAGGGCAGCTGATTTATAATAATAGGCAATTCCCGGTTGATATAATATAATACTATCAATACTTTTATCTGCAATTCCAATATGTCTTAGAATTTTTTGTCCCAATTCTGATTCTAGTGCCACAAATCGAAATACATCTTTTTTATCCTTTTTAATAACGTATTGAACAGACGAAATACAAAGATTGCAAATCCCGTCAAAGAGAATTATTTTTTTATCTTTAGATAAATCTGAAATTTCCATATTTATGTTGAATATACTTGCTCCTAATTTAATTCAGAAGTTAAGTATTATTTAGACTGAACATATTCAAGTGCTTCTATGCTAACTTTTGAAGTAAATACGCCATAATTGACCACAGCTTTATTTTTTTCAATTTTATCAATAGTGCCTATTGCTTTTCCGTCAAACATTCGAACACGATCACCAACTTTTAAAATTACTTTTGGTTTAGCGTCTTCTGTTTTTTGTGCTTTTATTTTTTTCTCTTTCTTGACTTCTCTTATCTCTTCCACTTTGATTGAAACTTCTTCTATAACTTTCTTTTTGATGATTTCTTTTTCAACTCGCTCTTTAAATGTTGCTTTTTTTCGCTTCGAGTTTTCAATTTCTACAATTTTTAAGAATTCCCCAATAAGTACTTTTTTATCTTTATTATTAAAGTATTTTTCAGAAATATCATCAATTTTTTGTCCCATATAAATTAAGCGCTGATTGGCATCATATAATTCTTGATAACGCTCTAACTTATCCTGAATCTTTGAATTAATGGATTCCATTTTTTTGCTCTCTTCACGTGCTTTGGTTTCTTCTTCTTTTAAGTTTAGTGAGGTTTTTTCTAATTTAGAACGTTCTTTTTGAAGCGTGGCAATGGTTTTGTCAAATCGCACTTTTCCACCTTCTATTTTCTTTTTCGCTCGATTAATTAATCCATAAGGAATTCCGTTTTTCTGAGCTACTTCAAAAGTAAATGAACTACCGGCTTGTCCTAATATCAGTTTATACATCGGTTCTAATGACTTTTCATCAAAAAGCATATTGGCATTACTGGCGAAGGGCAATTCGTTGGCTAAAATTTTTAGGTTAGAATAATGGGTTGTGATGATTCCAAAAGCTTCTCGATGATAAAACTCTTCTAAAAAAATTTCTGCTAAAGCACCACCTAATTCAGGGTCAGAACCGGTTCCGAATTCATCAATAAGAAACAAAGTTTTAGCATTGCATTTCTTTAAAAAGTAGTTCATGTTCTTTAAACGGTAACTGTACGTACTTAAATGATTTTCAATAGATTGGTTATCGCCAATATCTGTCAGAATTCGATCAAATAAAAAAGTCTTGCTGCGTTCGTGTACCGGAATCAAAATGCCGCATTGCAGCATTAATTGCAATAAACCTACCGTTTTTAATGAGATGGTTTTTCCGCCAGCATTGGGTCCAGAAATGACAATAATTCGGTTGTCATTTTTTAATTCGATGGTTTGAGGAAAGGTCTTTTCTTTTTTCTCTAGATTATTCAAATACAGAATAGGATGAAAGGCATCTCTAAAATAAAGCTCTTTTTCTTCTGTAATTGTAGGTAAAACGGCTTTAATTTTATTGGCATATTTGGCTTTAGCAGCTACCACATCAATGTCGCTTAGAAATTCTTGGTATTGTTTTAATAATTCTAAAAACGGACGGATATCGTTTGATAGTTTTTTAAGTATCCGAGTAATTTCTTCTCGTTCTTCATATTCTAAATTACTCAATTCTCTCGAATAGCGCAGCGTTGCTTCGGGTTCGATATAAGCGATACTTCCTGTTTTGGAGCTACCTAAAATAGACCCTTTTACTTTTCGACGATACATCGCTAAAACGGCTAAAACTCTACGATTCTCTACAAAACTTTCTTTTATTTCATCTAAATAGCCAAGCGAATTGTATTGACTCATGGCTTGACCAAAACTTTGATTCACTTTTCCACGAACCAAACTCATATCCCTGCGAATATTGATTAAATCGGGTGAAGCATTGTCTTTAATTTCGCCATATTTATCAACGATTTCATCAATTTTTTGAATGATGTATTTGGTATATTCTACTTGAGAAGCTTTATCATTTAGTTTCGGATAATAATCATGGAACTTTTTAAAGAAAACTAAAAGTACATTTACAGTTTCTGATAGTGTGGCAATTTTTCTAAAACTTCCCACTTCTAAAAAACTATCTTCAATGGCTAGAAATTTTAAATCATGGGTTAAATTATCAAATCCGTGATTAGGAATAGCATTGTTATTGCTAAAAGAAGATAGGTATTCCGAGGTTTGCAACAAAGCATTCATTAGTATTTCCTTATTGCTAAACGGAACAATTTCTAATGCTTTTTGCTTTCCAATTTCAGTATTGCATTTATCTGAAATGGTTTGTAACACGGTATTGAATTCTAAATCTTGTAATGTTTTAGTGGTAATCGATATCATTAAATCAGTATCTAAGGTTCAAAGTTACAAAGGTTGCCTTCCATATTGCAATAGAAAATGGTATTTTTGATAAAATTTTATGAGATGTTTACTCCCACACATGCTTCTTGGCAAAAAGTGCTTTCTGATGAGTTTGAAAAGCCTTATTTTAAATCTTTAATTTCTTTTGTAAAGGATGAATATGCAAACCAAAGATGTTTTCCTATTTCAAATGACATCTTTGCAGCTTTTAATTATTGTCATTTTGATAAAGTAAAAGTGGTGATCATCGGTCAAGATCCGTATCATGGTTTGGGTCAAGCCAATGGGTTATGTTTTTCTGTAAACGACGGAATTGCATTTCCTCCTTCATTAATCAATATTTTTAAAGAATTAAAAACCGATTTAGACATTCCTATTCCAATAACCGGTAATTTGGAACGTTGGGCCAATCAAGGAGTTTTATTGCTCAATGCTACTCTTACAGTCAGACAAAGTGAAGCAGGAAGTCATCAAAATAAGGGCTGGGAATTATTTACAGATGCTGTTATTCAGAAAATATCAGAGGAAAAGGAAAATATTGTATTTCTGCTTTGGGGTGGATTCGCCAAAAAAAAAGGCGCTAAAATTGATAAAGACAAGCATTATGTTTTAGAAACGGGTCATCCATCTCCACTAAGTGCCAATCGAGGTTTGTGGTTTGGAAACCAACATTTCAGTAAAACGAATCAGTACTTAAAAACGATTGGACAAAAAGAAATTATCTGGTAAATTAATTTACAGTAAAATTATAAAAACCATTGGCATCAAGTCCAGTAATTGTTGAGTTTATGTTAAGTTTCAATCGAGTTGCCGGACTTAAAGAACGCAATTCAACTGAGTTTGTAGTATCACTATTATAACCAAAACTCAAACGATAGGTTCCTATAGATAATAACGGAAAACCTACACGATATTCATACAGACCCGACACGGTGCTATATTGACAGATGGCATATACATAAGAACCATTTTGAGCATTTCCTTTAATAATATCTAATTGACTGTCATTAACTGATACCACTTCCCAATTGCCAGGAGTGATTTGTTTTTCTATAACATAAGAAAATACAAATTCATTTGCTCCGGTAGTTTGAAAGATATCTATAAGTGCACCATCATTCAATATTCTCGGAAATTGAGAAGATACATATAACTTTTGGCCAACTGAATAGCTAGCAGTTGGCGATTCAATCGCCACTAAATTAGGAACATCTATAAAAACATTATTATAAAATCCGTCATCGTTTGTATCACAACTAGATACCAAAAGTGCTATTGTAATCAGAACTATATAGTGTAATTTTTTCATTTTCATTTATATTAAAATCGATAACCTAAATTTAAACCAACTCTAGAAATAACATCGGGACTTTTGTCTCTATTGGTGAGGTTAGAGCCAAATCCCACCAAAAATTCAAGAGCAAAACTATCTTTTAAATACATTTTGTATCCTAAACTTCCACCCAATCCAAAATCAGTGTATTTTGATTTTCTAGTAGTGAAATAATCTGGTTGCGCCATACCAGAAACTCTAACAATTTCTTTAAAATCACCTCCGTTATAGGAACCAAAAAATTCAGCAAAATAATAACGCGATTTACTTTTCGATAACGCATATCGTATATAAGGATTGAACTCAAATTTGGGGACATTGTTGCGGTATCCGTTGTCAAAATCTTCGTTAAGTTTATTGCTATTAGAAAAGTTCACATTAAAACCTGTTGAGAAATCTTTTCCAAAAAAACGCTCGTAACTTAAACTTGCTTTGGTATAAATTAAGGCTGATAAAACATCTACACGAAACTCATTTTTTTTATTTTCTAATACAGTATTGGTGGTTTCTTGAGCATTTATAACTAATGGTAGTAGTAGCAATAGACAATATAACTTTTTCATTATAGCTTGTTTAATTTAAAACGAATATAGAAATAAATAAGTAATTTGTCATTAGTAATTTATAATAAGTTTTTACTAGTTTTTTTCAACTTTAATCTAAAGTAAGTGCTCCAAGAATTTCTTCGTTCATAAAAGGTCCACCAGGATATTTGGCTGTATAATCTAAATTGAGCCAAATATTGCCTCGTTCATCAATATGATAGTTTATGGGTTTGTTTTTACTTTCTTTTGGGAATAAAACTTTTTTAATTAAGTAATTAATTTGTTCTAACTCTTTTTTAGTTCCAATTAATAACTCCGGATAAATGTGACCTTTGGTGTGTATTAATCGGGTAGTGCCACCGATTGATTTGATACAAGCTGCCATAAAAATAGAATGATCATCGCAGTCACCGGATAAATATTTAAGCGACTCGGTTGCTTTGGCAATATAATCGTGCCCTTTTGGGTCACTCACATAATTCCAGTGGCTATTGATTTCCTTAAAAATAGCAAAAGATTGTATTATAGTCCAATGGTCATAGTACCCTTTTGTATTTTTAAAATGTTTATTTATTGACATCAAAGCAAAATTTCGGATTTTCGGATTTTGATATTCAACAGCATCTAGTATTTTTGATTTGTTTGGAAAAGGCAACAACTTGCTTATGATAATATCTTGAGGAAACGGATCTTCATTCATAGTGTAAATCATCGAACGATAATCTTCGAAAACACTTCTAAATCCGTATTTACCTGATAAAGTTCCGAAACCAAGAATTATAAAATACAGAATTATCGAAATCAATGTTACTCTTCTTAATGCTCTTAATACGAGTTGTATAGCAATTAAGATTATAATAAATAGCAGAATTCTATCTATATGATGAGCCCAATCTAGCGTGATCAAGTTTTGATGTGCAATGATGAAAACGGGAATAGCAATTAGGATGTTTAGGATAAAAATGATAATCATGTCCCATGGACTTTTTATCCTGAATTTCTCTTTAAGTTCCTGATAAGTAAGATTCCCTAATTTTATCATAGTACCATTGGCAAAAGCTAGACAGCTTTTACTATTTCAGCAAAAGTACCTTTTTTATCGATTATTTTTAGGTCAAATAATTGATTTTGGATATTGTTCAACACTTTTTCGTCTAAAGGTTTTTGAGACCATTTGGTACGTGATAGCCATTCTTGAATGTCAACTAATTTTTGATTGTACTTGGATGCTAATGTTGTATCAATGCATGGAATATCTTTAAACTCTATGGTAATACTGTTTATTGTTTCTAAAAGCAATGCAACACTTTGTTTATTTGCTTCCAAAAACTCATTTCGTACCGCAATAACAAAACACGGCCACGGAGTGGGGCAATCGGCTACACGACGAAAAATACCTTTATCTACCAAAGGTTTGGTCATAAAACGTTCCCACATAAAGTAATCGGCTGCACCATTTGTTAATGCTTCAACAGCGCCATCAATGGTATTCACGATTTCAAATTCTAGTTTTTCCGTTTTCCATTTTTGATTTTGAGCATTTACATACGCCATTAAATGCGAACCTGAGCCATAGCGTGAAATAGCTCCTTTAGTATTTTCTAAATCAGCCAATGTATGGTATTTAGAGTTCGCTGCTACATGAATTCCCCATATCAGCGGACTTTCTACATAAACCTGAATAATTGAACTTTCATTACCGGCAACAATATCTTTTATTATTCCTTCTGTCAGAATTATGGCAATGTCTGTTTCGTCATCGCGAAGCATTTGACACATTTTGCCCGTACCTTCGGGAACATCAGTCCATTGCAAATCAATGCCCATCTTCTCAAACTCACCATTTTCGATGCCTAAATGCCAAGGTAAATTAAAATGTTCGGGAACGCCAGCTATTTTGATTGTTTTCATTTTATTAATTTAAGATGAGAGACTTTTGTCTATTATCTCATCATCTATTATCTATT
>CANHWG010000039.1 GCA_947464335.1 Flavobacteriaceae bacterium | reverse complement strand
TAGTGTAGCTATTTCAGTAGATTTCATCAAGGTACTTTTGGAAGATTGCAAATGTAGTTAATTATAAAAAGAAATAGGTGATAATGGGATTAATGAAATAGTAAAAATAAAATTATAGTATGCTTAATATTTTACTTAAATATTTAATAAAAATGAGTTTTATAATAAAATAGTATTAATTTTCTATAATTCATATTCTTATAACATTTAAAAAACATTAATTTAACCACAACATTACCACATCAATTTTGTTAATTGATTGCTTTAAATTATGTTGTTAAGTATTTGTAAACGTTTATATATCTTAGATTTTAAGATAATTTAAACTCATTAATCACTGTATAGTTTTTATATAGTTGTTACATGAAAAATGACTACAACATTGATTTATCTTTGAAAAAACACAAAAATAAAAAAATTATGAAAAAAACTACTTATTTGTTATTTGCAATGTTCGCAATCAGCGGCTCTGCTCAAAACATTATTACCAATGGTGACTTTGGTAATGGATTAACTTCTTGGAGTACATATCTAGCTGATTTTGCTGGGGTATCTGCAACAATAAATACATCCAATAATGAAGCTAATGTTACTAGTATTGTAGGAGCTGGTGGTCAAACATGGCACATTCAACTTAACCAAGAATTGAATCCATCACAAATTTCAGCACTTACTGCAGGTCAAACTTACAAAGTTACTTTTGATGCAAGAGGAGCAAGTGCTCGTCCGTTAAAATTGTATTTCGGAGAAAATGGTGGTGGTTTTACGGCATTGCATCAACAAGATTACAATCTTACTACAACTATGACAAATTATGAAGCTACATTTACTGTGGGACAAACTTTTCCTGCAATGAAGCTTGGTTTTGAAGGTGGATTAAGTAATGCTGGTTTTTTTATTGATAATGTAACTTTACAACTTGTTGCAACACCTCCAGCAACCTTAGATTTACTTTTAGGTTTTGAAACAACAGAAACTGGCGGTATTAACGGTGGACCTTTTGGTGATGGACCTGCTCCAATAGTTGAAACAGGTTCAGGAACTAACACTTCTCAAGTACTTAAAATAGTTGGAAACCCAGCTGGTCAACCTTGGCAAGGAATTAATTTAAATTTAACATCATTGGTTAACTTGACTACTACAAAGACAATGACAATGGATGTATTTTCTGCTGATCCTATATCATTTTTAGTTAAAGTAACCGGAGGAGTAGGTGGTCCAGCTTTAGTTGCTGCTGCAGCTTCACACCCAGGTGGTAGTACATGGCAAACAGTATCATTTACATTTAACACTTCTCTTGATGGGCAACCAGCACCAGCCAATGGAACCTACAGTGGTTTTGTGATTCATAGTTATTGGGCTGAAGGTGCAGTAGGATTCTTTAATCCAACGGTTCCTACACCAGCAAGAACATTTTATGTGGATAACATTAGAGGTCCACTTGGAACACCTCCAGTAGTTCCTGCTCCAACAACTGCTGCTCCACCACCACCAAATAGACCTGCTGCTGATGTTAGATCAATATTTAGTGATGCTTATACTCCTGTAACTACAATAGGTTATTCTGGTGGTGATGATAATACGTATAACACTTCATGGTGTCCTGGTTCTACTAGTTTGATACAAGTAGCTGGTAATAATACCAACAAGGTAACTGGTTTAGGGTGTGAAGGTATTGCCTTTTTAGCTGGTAGATTTGACGCAGCTGGTTTTACTCGTTTTCATATTGATATTTGGACAGCTACACCAACTCAAGATAAAGTTTTTAGTTTTAAATTTTCTAACTGGAATAATACAACTGGTGAAACTAATGCTTATGAATACACAGCAACAAACGCTAACGTTTTAACTAGTGGTTCTGAAGGAGCTTGGATTTCTATAGATATTCCTTTTACGGCTTTAAATTGCATCAATACACCTCCAGGAAATGCTTGTCCTAGCGTAAGTGATTTTGCACAATTTGTGATCACATCTAACTTAGATATTGTATATTATGATAATCTTTATTTACATAAAAATACAGTCCTAGATTCAGAAAACTTTGAAATTTCTAATGTAAAATTATATCCAAATCCTGCAACGAATGTTTTAAACATCGAGTCAGTATCAACTATTGAAAAAGTAGAGATTTATAATGTTTTAGGACAACAAGTAATTTCTGAAAATCCAAATAAAGAATTAGTTACTTTAGATGTTTCCTCACTTCAATTAGGTGTTTATGTTGTAAAAACATCTATAAACGGAAATGTATCTTCAACAAGATTTATTAAAGAATAAATTTTAGTTTATTAGTTTTGAAAAGCACGAAATTTATTTCGTGCTTTTCTATTTTATGCATAAAATTTTAAATCAATGATAATATTTTATCAATATTAGTAGTTGAATTCGTAATATTGTAATATAATGCTACAAAATAACAAACCATATACAAGATTATTATACTTAGCACTTTTGCTGGTAATTAACACCTTTATTAAGGCCCAAGATTTACCTCCAATTAATAATTATTCTCCATCATTATACAAAGCTGGAAATCAAAACTGGATGATCTCTCAAGATAAAAATCAGTTTTTATTTTTTGCAAACAATGATGGTTTACTAGAGTTTAATGGTTCAAATTGGAAGCTATATAAATCTCCGAATGAAACAATTATTCGATCTGTAAAAGTAATAGGTAACAAAATCTATACGGGTTGTTATATGGAGTTTGGTTATTGGGTTAGACAAAATAATGGCAAACTCAAATATACTTCACTTAGTAATAGGATTAAATCAAAAATTCTGGTAGATGAGCAATTTTGGAATATCTTTAATTATGAGCAATGGGTAATTTTTCAATCGCTAAACAAAATATATATATATGATTCAATTACCAATAAGTTTAAAATCATTACGCCTAATAGTAACATTTTAAAATCCTTTAAAGCTTCAAATTCAATATATTATCAAACCGTTAATTTTGATTTATTTGAAATTGAAAACGGAACTAGTAAGTTAATAACTAATAATTCTATACTTAAAAACAATAAAATTGTAAATGTTTTTGCTATTGATGAAGGTTTGTTAATTCACACTCAGTTTGATGGTTTTTATAAAATTATTAATGGGAATTTGACGAAATTTAATACTGATGCTGATCAAGAGATAGCGGCCAGCAGTATTTATAGTAGCCAGATGTTAAAAGATGGAAGTTTTGCCGTTGGCACAATTTCTAATGGCGTTTTTATTCTAACAAAAAACGGTAAAGTTCGATTTCATATAACTCAAAATAAAGGGTTGTCAAATAACACAGCACTTTCTATTTTCGAAGATGATGATTTAAATTTGTGGATTGGACTCGATAACGGAATTAATTGTATCAATTTACAATCATCTATCAGAAGTTTTGTAGATGAAACAGGAATGTTAGGTACTGTCTATGCGTCTATTTTGCACAATGGAAAATTGTATATTGGAACCAACCAAGGGTTATTTTATAAGAATAATTTAAACGATGATGCGTTTAACTTTATTAAAGGCACTAAAGGTCAAGTTTGGTCTCTTTTTGCTCATAACGGTACTTTATTTTGCGGACATGATTCAGGAACATTTATTGTCGAAAATCAGATGGCTAAACTTATTTTTGGGCAATCTGGAACTTGGAAATTTGAAATAGTACCAAATAATAATAACATTTTACTTCAAGGAAACTACTATGGAATTTCAGTTCTTCAGAAAATAAACAATCAATGGTTATTCAGAAATAAAATTTCAGGATTTGATTATTCTTCTAAATATTTTGAAATTACTAATTCTAACGAAATATATGTAAGCCATGAATACAAAGGTGTCTTCCGTTTTCAATTAGATTTTGATTATAGGAAAGGTTATAAATTGTTTGCCTATAAAAATCCTGTCAAAGGGAAAAATTCAGGTTTGTCTAAGCTTAATAACGCAATTTATTACGCGTACAAAAACGGTATTTTTAAATTAAATCAAAAGACAAAACAATTTGAAAAGGTTAAATTATTAAGTGCTTTATTTGATAAAGACCAATACACATCGGGGAAATTAATTTTAGATAACTCTAATAAATTATGGGTTTTTACAAAAAATCACATTAACTATTTTACAGTAAACAAATTAAATTCTGATTTAAAAAGAAATGTTATTTCTATACCATCATCAATTACTAATTCGATGTTAGGATATGAAAATATAGCTCAAATTTCTAATTTACTATATCTCATTGGTACAACTGACGGTTATTATACTTTTAATATAAATGAACTTGGATTTAAAAATCATAAAGTGGTTATTTCTGATGTAAGTATTAATAAAATTAATGATAAACTTATTAATTACTCAATATTTGAGCCGGGTAAATTTGATCATGATGAAAATAATATTACCATTAGTTACACAGTTCCTGAATACAATAAATATATTATCGCAGAATACGAATATTTGCTAGAGGGTTTTCAAGATAAATGGAGTGAATGGAATTCAAACTCTTCTGTTAGTTTTAAAAATTTACCACCAGGTGATTATACTTTTAAAGTTAGATCAAAGTTTGTAAACTCGCAACCAGATATATTAGCAACCTATACTTTTACAATATCAAAACCTTGGTATTCTACCAATTTAGCTTTAATAATTTATTTTCTATTGATTTGTATAATGGCTTATTATATCAATAAAGCCTATGAAAGTTATTATTATAAGCAAAATCAAAAGCTCATTGAAGAAAATAATCTCTTGCTTGAAATTAAAGAATTAGAAAATGAACAGCAATTAATGAAATTGCGCAACGAACAACTTTCATTAGATGTAGATGAGAAAAGTAGAGAATTGGCTATTTCAACTATGAGTTTGATTAAAAAAGATGAATTATTATCGTTAATTAAAGAAGATTTGAAAAAATCTTCAGACGAAACCAGTTCTAAAAGTATTAAGTCTGTCATTACTTCAACCATCAATAAAAATGTAACTGTAGATAACGCTTGGAATGCCTTTAAAGAAGCATTTGATACAGCAGATAAAGATTTTTTAAAGAAAGTAAAACAAGCTCACGAATCATTAACGCCAAATGATTTGAGACTTTGTGCTTATTTAAGGTTAAACTTATCTTCTAAAGAGATTGCCCCTTTATTAAATATTTCTGTGAGAAGCGTCGAAATTAAGCGTTATCGTTTGCGAAAAAAAATGGATTTACCCCATGAAAAAGGTTTAGTTGAATACATTCTCTCTATTTAACTTTTTAATAACTATACATCAACTATACATAAATTTTATTATCTAAAATAAATTGGTTTAGCCAATCATTGCTATCAGCCATTACAGACTGAGAAATCTATATTTTATTCTTTGTTTTAAACAAATTTCATTTTGTATAGTTTGTATTATTAGTTATATTTTTTTGAAATCAATATATATGTAAATTTACAGAATCAGTAAATTTACATTATAATTAACCATGTGTATTTTTACTAGTAATTATTAATATTTTAAATTAATTTAATTTTAAAGCACAAATTCTAACTAATCTATTTATATGAGAAATTTTATTTTATCGCTAAGCCTAATTATTTTTTCATCACAAGCATTTTCACAAAGCAACAAAGTTGTTGTCGTTAGTAATAACGATGGGATGAAACTTGTTGTTGATGGTAAAGATTTTATAGTAAACGGAATGAATTGGGATTATTTTCCAATTGGAACTAATTATTCGTATAGCTTATGGAATCAAACAGATAAATTCATTCAAGAAGCATTGGATGAAGAAATGGGTTTATTGAAAAACATGGGTGTTAATACTATAAGAGTATATTCGGGTATGCCTAAAAAGTGGATTGAATATGTTTATGATAATTATGGTATTTTCACGATGCTTAATCATTCATTTGGTCGTTATGGTCTAACATTAGATGGTGCATGGACTCCAAATACAGAGTATTCTAATCCAAAAACCAAAGCGCTTTTATTGAAAGAAACACAACAAATGGCAACCGATTATAAAGATACCAGAGGATTGTTGTTGTTTTTACTTGGGAACGAAAACAATTATGGTTTGTTTTGGGATGGTGCTGAAACGGAAGATATTCCTATAAAAGATAGAAAATCAACTGTTCGTGCTGAATCTATGTACAAACTATTTAATGAAGCGGTTGTCTCTATGAAAAAAATAGATAACGGACACCCAATTGCAATCTGTAATGGTGACTTACTTTTTCTTGATATAATTGCCAAAGAATGTAAAGATGTTGATATTTTAGGGACCAATGTATATCGCGGTGTTTCTTTTGGTGATTTATTTGATAGAGTAAAAAAAGAATATGGTAAACCAGTATTTTTTGCAGAGTTTGGTTCAGATGCTTTTAATGTTCAGACAAACCAAGAAGATCAAAAAGCACAAGCTTTTTATTTAAAAGGGAATTGGAAACAAATTTATGAAAATGCTGCTGGTATGGGTAAAACCGGAAATTGCTTAGGTGGATTTACTTTTCAGTTTAGTGATGGATGGTGGAAGTATGGACAGACCAAAAATTTAGACATACATGATAGTAATGCTTCTTGGTCTAACGGTGGTTATCAGAAAGATTTTACTGAAGGTGAAAATAATATGAATGAAGAATGGTTTGGAATTTGTGCTAAAGGACCAACTAATGACAAAGGATTTTATCAACTATATCCACGTGCTGCTTACTATGTTTTGAAAGATATTCATAAATTCAATCCTTATGCAGCAGCTGCAAATAAAAATTCTTTAAATGCTGCTCTAGACGAATCTAATTTAATGGATGCTGCTTTAAGAGCAAGAGGTGATAAAGCTGCTCTTGGTACTAATGATACCGATATTTTAAAAGTTAGTAATTTAAGAGCCGAATTTACTACGTTCACCACAGGTGGAAGTTTGCTAACTACACCAGATGTAGATGATCCTGCTACAAGTAACTATCCTAGCCGAACAGGTTTTGATCATATGCAGTCTTATTTTCTTGGAGTTGAAGGAAACCCAGCAGCAAACATGAAAGCAAATGTAAATGTCAACTTCCTAGGTCGTGTAGCAGTAAACCCAATTAATGAAATTTTCTATGAAAATAGAGGTAGAGAGGAAACAGTATTAACTCAAAATGGCCCTGTAGTTTCTAGTGATATCAATCGAGTACAAGTTTATAACGCTTCTTATAAATGGACAGCGAAGGATTTTGAGGTTAGAGGTTTTTATAGAACAGGACACTATCATTGGGGTTATGAAGGCGATTTTTTTGCTTTATATCCAGAAGCTAATTACGGATCAAATTTAGATATTTACAACGGAGAAACATTAGGTTTTGAGGTTGACGGAAGAGGAAGTTTAAACGGTTTTAAAGCTGCTTTCGGTCCACAACTTTGGTGGGGTGCCAACCCTGCTTACTTGCTAAAATACAGCAATAAAATTGGAATTTTCGATGCCTCTGCAGTTTATCATGAAGACGTTTCAGCTGCAGCACCTGCAGTAACTTCTATTTTTATTCCACAACCCAAAACAAGAAGAGCAACGGTTCATTTTAAAACCAAACTTGGAAATTTAGGAGTTGAATTTGGAGGAATTTGGGGTGGACAACCTTTAAATGGAAGAGAGTTTCAAATGATGGATGGTGATGCTGTAAAAGTTGATAAAGTTAAAACTTCTGACAACTGGGGAGGAAAAGCTAAATTAACTTTTTCAGAAGGTATCTTTAATATTTATGCGCAAGGAGCTGTTCAAGGATTGGTAGCAAATGGTGGAGCTGATAATACCCAAACTTTCACAGGTTGGAGATTAAAAGATACTGGAAGCGGTAACCAAATGAATTTCCTTACTGGTTTTACAATCAATGTGAATTCTAAATTGCAACTAGCTCCAAACTTTTTATGGCAAAAACCATTGGTTGAAGCTATGCCAAATGGAGTTGATGCACCGGGAAGATTGAGAAACATATTAGAAGATCCGTTTATTGTAAGAGCCAATCGTGAAACAGTTGGAGGTGAATTTTTATTAACTTACGATCCAACTCCAGGAACATGGATGTATGAGTGGAATAATGATATGGTAGAAGATGCCAAATTTGCTTTCAATACAGGTTTTGTTTTCCGTCATTTACCAACTACACAAGATGCAGCGATAGGTTTTTTAGCTAATAGAACTCCTTTCGCTTTTGAAAGATCAGCTCCTGCACAAGATTTATGGGAATCAAATACTAGAATTGTATCTAAATTAACGCCTGATTTTGGTTTAATCGCTAACATTTATTTTGGAAATGGTCAAGCCAATGGAGATTCTGAAAGAACAATAAACAGAGCCGGTGGTGATTTAAGAATGATTTATAGAAAAGTTAAAGTTGTGACTTCAGCTAAATTTAACGATTGGGGACCTTTTGATTATCATAGAGATTTTAACTTAACGTTCCCATTCCAAGGTTCGTTAGATATATCTACTTCTTTAGGAAAACCAAGTTGGTTCATTTTACCAGATACAAGAATTGGAATTATGGGAATATGGCGTTCATTAGACCAATACTCTCCAAGGTATTTACCAACTTTTGTTCCTGAAAATACATTTCCGGCGGTGCCACCCTTAAGTGCAGTTGGCTTTCCTAATGGTTCAGAATGGGAAATTAGAACATATGTTCACATAAATATTGGAAAATAATTTTAAAAATTGAAAAAATGAAAAATAGAAAAATTAATTATTTTAGAAATGCTCTTCTTTTAGGATTGGTTTTAATAACCAATATAAATTGTGAAAGAGAATTATCGGATGATGCAACAAATGCAACTTATCCTAAAACAGCAGAAATCTTCATAGAAGATGTTATTGGAATGGGAACTAATTTTTACTTTCCTTATGGAGGTTCCAAACCAAATGCTTGGACTATTGATAGACAAGAAGGTTATAATAGTAATGCTTCTATGCGTTTTGATGTTCCTAATGCAAATGATCCTGCAGGTTCTTATGCTGGAGCTATTTTTAGAACTGAAGGAGCAGGTCGTGATTTGACAGGTTATGACGCACTTACTTTTTATGTAAAAGCGTCTCGTGGTGTAGTGATAAGTGAGTTTGGTTTTGGTGAAGATTTTTTCCCAAATAAATACATCACTACGATTACTAATGTTAGTGTGGGAACAAATTGGTCTAAAGTGATTATACCAATCCCAAATGCTTCTAAATTAGTGAAAGAAAGAGGAATGTTCAGATATGCTGCTGGTACTCAAGGAACGAGTAGTTCTGGTTACGTCTTTTGGATTGATGATTTGAAGTTTGAGAAATTAGGAACCATTGCACCTGGTATCGCTTCTATTATGAACGGAACTAATGTTAATGAAACAACTTTTGTTGGCGTTAATTCAAGCGTGCAAAATATAAATGTAACGTTCAACTTGCCAAATGGAATTAACCAACCTGTTAAAGTTAATCCTGGGTATATGGATTTCATTTCTTCAAATCCTTCTGTAGCAACAGTAGATTCTTCAGGATTAATAACCTCATTAAGTTCAGGGTCAACAGTAATTACAGCTACTTTTAATGGAGTTACTGCCTTAGGAAGTTTGACCATCAATTGCTTGGGTAATTTTGTAAGTGCACCAACACCTACAAGAAGTCAAGCAAACGTTATATCAATCTTTTCAAATGCCTACGCAAATGTTCCAGTAAACTATTATAATGGTTATTGGCAACCATGGCAAACAACTGTTTCGAATGATTTTACTGTTCAAGGAAATAACATTTTGAGTTATTCTATATTTAATTTCGTTGGTATTGAGTTTAGTAACCCAACCGTAAATGCTACTACAATGACTCATTTTCATATGGATGCTTTCATTCCCGGAGCTATTGCTCCTGGAAGACAATTAAGAGTAATTATAGTTGACTTTGGCGCAAATGGAGCTTTTGGTGGCGGAGATGACACAAGACATTCTACAACGTTTACAGCACCATTTTTGGTATCACAAAATTGGATGTCTATAGACATTCCTTTCTCAGCAATGCCAGGTTTAGCCAGCAGATCGAATCTTGCTCAAATAATATTGGAAGGCGGAGACGGTTCTGTAATTCGCGTAGACAATATCTATTTCTATAATTAATTTAAACTCTCAAAATAAAAATGAAAAAAAATAATATTAATTTATTTCTGAGCATTGGAGTATTCTCATTATTGTTTGGATGTTCTACTGACGAAAAGCAAAAGGTTATAACTAAAACAAAATTAGTTATGAGTGAAGAGTTTAATGTTGACGGTGCACCCGATTCAAATATGTGGACTTATAATATTGGTACAGGAGCTAATGGATGGGGAAATAATGAACTTCAGTATTATACTGATAGACCACAAAACATAAAAATTGAGAATGGAATGCTGAAAATTACTGCTATTAAAGAGCAGTTTATGGGCGCTGGTTATACATCTGCTAGAATTATTTCTAAAGGAAAATACGAAAAAAAATATGGCAGAATAGAAGCTCGAATTAAAATGCCTCTAGGACAAGGTCTTTGGCCTGCCTTTTGGATGTTAGGTTCTAATTCGGATACCGTTACTTGGCCTGCATGTGGTGAAATAGATATTATGGAATATCTAGGAAATAATCCAATACGAATATTTGGAACAGTTCATGGACCAGGTTACTTTGGTGGAGAATCTATTTCAAAACAATTTATACTTTCTAATAGTAGATTTGATACAGAGTTTCATGTTTTTGGAATAGAATGGGACAAAAACAAAATAAATTTTTATGTTGATGATTACTTGTATCATTCAATAAAACCTAAAGATGTGCCAGGTGAATGGGTATTTAACGAATCTTTTTATTTAATTCTGAATGTAGCTGTTGGAGGAAATCTACCAGGTAGCCCTAATAGTCAAACTTCGTTTCCGCAATCTATGTTAGTGGATTACATAAGAGTTTATGAATAATTTTACTTAGATTAAGTATACCTGTATATATGGGCCAAAACAGTAATATGTATTGCAACGAAGAAGAAGTAAATAATAAATCAGTTTCTATGGAAATGGTGTCAATTAATGGTGAATCTTTTTACAAAATAGAGAATCATGATAAAATGAGACCATTCTTCATGAGCATTGTAAGTGATTCTAATCATTGGTTATTTATTTCAAGTAATGGAGGAATTACTGCTGGTAGAAAGAATGCCGAGTTTGCACTTTTTCCGTATTATACCGATGATAAAATTACAGAGTTTGCCGATATTACTGGAAGTAAGTCTATTTTTCAAATACATTCAGAAAATCAAACTCATATTTGGGAACCTTTTTCGGTACGCTTTAATGACACCTATAATTTATCAAGAAATCTCTATAAAAATGAATATGGAAATAAAATTATTTTTGAAGAAATTCATCATGATTTTAAATTAACGTTCAGATATCAATGGAGTTCTAGCAATCTTTTTGGTTTTGTCAAAACATCTGAATTGATCAATGATTCCGATTTAGATTATGCAATCACACTTTTAGACGGAATTCAAAACGTGTTGCCCAATGGAGTAAACAGCGATTTACAAGCAACAACCAGTAATTTAGTAGATGCTTATAAAAGAAATGAACTTGATTTAGAGAGCGGATTGGGGATTTTTGCTCTGAGTGCTATTATAGTAGATAAAGCCGAACCTAGTGAGGCATTAAAAGCTAATGTCGTATGGTCTTTAGGGATAGATAATCCAATTTATTTATTATCATCATTGCAAGTTGCTGATTTTAGAAAAAAGAAACCTATTTATCAGGAAACCGATATTAAAGGCGAAAAAGGTGCTTATTTTGTATCAACTGATTTAACTTTATTAAAAAACTCAAAAAAGTCGTGGAGTATTGTTGCTAATGTCAATCAAGATCAATCGCAAGTCGTTCAATTAATAAACCTAATTTCTACCGATAAAGATTTAAATAATAAAATTTATCAGGATATAGAATTAGGTAAACAAAATCTTATTACTTTAAATGCTACTGCAGACGGTTTGCAGTATACTGCAGACAAACGAAAAGACACACGTCATTTTGCAAACGTGTTATTTAATATTATGCGTGGTGGTATTTTTGATAATAACTACCAAATAGAAAAAAGTGATTTTTTAAATTATATTTCAAAAGCAAATACTGTAGTTTCTATTCATTTTGCTTCTTTATTAAATCAATTACCGGACACCTTTGAGTATTCATATTTACAACAAATAGCAACTGAAAGCAATGATGCAGATTTACTTCGTTTGTCTACCGAATATCTACCTTTAAAATTCAGCCGAAGACATGGTGATCCAAGTCGTCCTTGGAATAAATTTTCTATTAATACTAGAAGTGAAATAGACGGCTCTAAAATATTAGATTATCAAGGAAATTGGCGAGATATTTTTCAAAATTGGGAAGCTTTAGCCAATGCTTATCCTGAGTTTATTGATGGTATGATTCATAAATTCTTGAACGCTTCAACTTTTGATGGCTACAATCCGTATCGGGTAACCAAAGAAGGATTCGATTGGGAAACTATAGAACCAGATAATCCATGGTCTTATATTGGCTATTGGGGTGACCATCAAATCATTTATTTACTCAAGTTTTTAGAGTTTATCGAAAAATACCAACCGGGTAAATTGCATTCTTATTTTGATAACGAATGCTTTGTTTATGCAGCGGTTCCATATACAATAAAATCGTATCAGGATATTTTAGTAAATCCAAAAGATACTATCTTGTTTAACCATGATTGGGATGCTAAAATAAATAAACGCAGAAATCAATTTGGTGCTGATGGAGCGCTTTTACGAGATAATAATGATGCTATTTATCATGTAAACTTTATTGAAAAAATATTGGCTACTGTTTTAGCAAAAATGTCCAATTTTATTCCAGAAGCCGGTATTTGGATGAACACCCAAAGACCTGAATGGAATGATGCCAATAACGCTTTAGTGGGTAATGGCGTCTCAATGGTAACGCTTTATTACTTGAGGAGATTTATGAAGTTCTTCCAGCAGCTATTGGAAAGTTCAAATCAAGAAACCATCAAGATTTCTAATGAAATGGTTCAGTTTTATCATGCCATTAGAGAAAGTCTAATTGAGTTTCAACCACAACTTTCAGGTTCCATAAATAATCAAGATAGAAAAAGAATTTTAGATGCATTAGGTCAAGCTGCTTCTGAATATCGTTTTCAAGTGTATAACAACGGTTTTTGGGGTAAAAAAAGAACCCATTCAATGGCGGGTTTAAAGAAATTTACACAAGTATGTATCGATTTTATTGAACATGCTATTCAAGCCAATCAAAGAGAAGATAAATTATATCACGCCTATAATTTAATGTCAATAGAAGATGATGGTGTGGCTATTTCTTATTTACCCGAAATGCTAGAAGGTCAAGTTGCTGTAATTAGCTCAGGTTATTTAGATGAAATACAATCTTTAGAAGTTTTAGATGCTTTAAGAAATAGTGCTCTATATAGAAAAGACCAAAACAGTTATATATTATATCCAAACAAAGAATTACCTAAGTTTTTAGAAAAAAATACGATTCCAAAAGACAAAGTCGAAAAATCAGTGTTGCTCAAAAAATTGGTTACAAATAACAATTTGAAGATTCTAAATCAAGACATAAAAGGTGCTTTTCACTTTAATGGTAATTTTCATAATGCAAATGATTTAAAAGTAGCGCTACAAGATTTAGAAAATAATCAAGAATATAAAGAATTGGTAGCCAATGAAACGAATAGTGTTCTCCAAATTTTTGAAGACGTATTTAATCATAAAGCTTTCACAGGTCGTTCGGGTACATTTTATGGCTATGAAGGTTTAGGGTCTATTTATTGGCATATGGTTTCAAAATTGCAATTGGCAGTTTATGAAGTAACGAGTAAAGCAGTAAATGAAAACAAAAATTCATCTACTATTAATTCTTTAAACACTCATTTTGATGCCATTGGTGCCGGAATAGGAGTTCATAAATCTCCAGAAGTTTACGGTGCTTTCCCAACTGATCCGTATTCGCATACGCCATTTAATAAAGGTGCGCAACAACCAGGAATGACAGGTCAAGTGAAAGAAGATATTCTAACTCGAGTAGGAGAATTAGGGGTTGTTATGAATGATGGAAAATTACTATTTAAACCTTCTTTACTTCATAAAAAAGAGTTTTTAACTCAAGATACGGAAGCTATTTTTATTCAAGTTGACGGAACTAAAAAAAGTATGATTTTAGGAAAAGATAGTTTGGCGTTTACTGTTTGTCAAGTTCCGATTGTTTATACAATAGCGGAAACAAATCAAATAGATTTGATTTATAGCAATGGTGAGAAAGAAACATTTAAAACATCAGAATTAAATAAAGAACAAAGCGGTAAAATATTCAATAGAACTGGTGAAATTTCAAATGTGATTGTTCGTTTGAAAGAAGAATATTTGAGATAATGAAAAAGTTAGTTTACATCATATCATTAGTGTTTATATCATGTAATCAAACTAATACTAAAAATTTAGTATTAAAAGAAAAGACCGCAGAAGAAATATTAGGAAATACCAATTATCAAGCTATTTGTTATGGTGGTTACCGTACAACAACTAGAGAAACTGTACCTTCTATAGCTGAAATAAAAGATGATATGAGGTTGCTTTATGCCTTGAATATCAAAGTAGTAAGAACATACAATGTGCATTATACTGAAGCTGCTAATTTATTAAAAGCAATTAGTGAATTAAAAAAGCAGGATTCTAATTTTGAAATGTATGTAATGTTGGGTGCTTGGATTGATTGTAAAAATGCTTGGACTGATTTGCCGCCAATTCATAGTGAAGAAAGCAATCGAAACGCTATTGAAATATCCGAAGCAGTTAGATTGGCAAATGAATATCCGGATATTGTAAAGATTGTTGCTGTTGGCAACGAAGCTATGGTAAAATGGGCAACTAGTTATTATGTCACGCCCAATATCATTTTGAAATGGGTTAATCATTTACAGGATTTGAAAAAACAAGGAAAGTTACCCAAAGAATTATGGATAACAAGTTCTGATAATTATCTTTCTTGGGGTGGCGGAGATGAACAATATCATACTGAAGATTTGAATAAATTGATTAAAGCTGTCGATTTCATTTCTATGCACACATACCCAATTCATGACGAACGTTTCTTTCCAGAAATTTGGGGAGTTAAAGAAAACGAAGCAATTCTTTCCGACAAAATGAAAATTGATGCTGCTATGTTGCGAGCCCGAGATTATGCAATTTCTCAATATAACGGTGTTGTAAAGTACATGAAGTCGATTGGTGTGAACAAGCCCGTTGAAATGGGTGAAACAGGTTGGACGACCATTGATGCTATATATTATGGAGTTGAAGGTTCCAAAGCTGCAGATGAATACAAAGCGGCTCATTACTATAAATTGATGCGTGAATGGTCAAACAAAGAAAAAATTACTTGTTTTTATTTTGAAGCTTTTGATGAAAGTTGGAAAGATGGCACAAATCCTAATGGTTATGAAAATCATTTCGGATTGATCAATTTACAAAACCAAGCCAAATTTGCGCTTTGGGATAAAATAGATAAAGGTGTTTTTAAAGGTTTAAATCGAAACGGAAAACCAATTACTAAAACCTACGATGGTAATGAAAAAGCTTTATGGCAAGATGTTAAAGTTCCCAGATTAATTAAAAATAAAAATTAATTATGGATAAAAATCATCTTAAAACAACCTTTTTTAAACTGCTGATAATCAGCATTTCATTCTCATTTTTTAGTTGCAGCAGCACTAAAGAAATGAAAGTGCAAGTTTATGAAACTTCAGCAAAAGGAAATTCGTTAAAAGAAATCACTCAATTTTCTGAAAGCAATAACCCTGTTATTATAACACTTAATCCAGAAGAAAAATTTCAAACCATTACTGGTTTTGGCGGCTCTTTTACCGAAGCTTCGGCTTCATTACTCAATCGATTGAGTAAAGCAAATCGTAAAAAAATATTGGACGCTTATTTTAGCGAATCGGGAGCTAATTATTCACTAACAAGAACACACATAGCATCTTGTGATTTTTCGCTCAGTAATTACACCTATGCTAAAGTTGAAAACGATTTAGAATTAAAAAACTTCACCGTCGAGGAGGATAAAGCTGATTTAATACCTATGATTCTTGAAGCCAAATCAATTTCTAAAGATGGTTTTAACATAATTGCATCACCATGGACATGTCCACCTTGGATGAAAGACAATAAAAAATATGTTGGCGGAAAATTATTACCGGAATTCAATGATACATTCGCTTTATATTTTTCTAAATATTTGAATGCTTACAAAAAAGAAGGTATTGATATTTGGGGTTTAACAGTCATTAATGAACCTCACGGAAATGGTAATAATTGGGAAAGTACCCTTTTTTCACCTAACGAAATGACTCAATTTGTTCAGAATCATTTAGGACCAAAACTAGCAAAAGACGGTTGGGCTGACGTGAAAATTTTAGGATATGATCAAAATAGAGCTGGAATAAAAGAATGGGTAGATGTGATGTATAAAGAGGAACAGTCATCAAAATATTATGATGGTTTAGCAATTCATTGGTATGAAAGTACTTATGAGGTTTTCCCAAAAGAATTACAATATGCTCACAATAAAAATTCAAGTAAATATTTGATACAAACCGAAGCATGTGTCGATTCAGAAATACCTCAGTGGAACGATGATGCTTGGTATTGGAAAAAAGAAGCAACTGATTGGGGTTGGGATTGGGCAAGCGAGAAAGACAAATACTTACATCCCAAATACGCTCCTGTCAACCGTTATGCAGCCGATATCATAGGATGCTTAAATAATTGGGTTGATGGTTGGGTTGATTGGAATATGGTTTTAGACCGTCAAGGCGGCCCCAATTGGTTTAAAAACTGGTGTGTAGCTCCGGTAATTGTTGATCCTGATAAAGATGAAGTATATTTTACTCCTTTGTATTATGTGATGTCCCATTTTAGCAAATTCATGCGACCGGGTGCCGTAAAAATTGGATGCAACATTACGAATAAAGAACTTATGGCAACAGCAGTTAAAAACCCGGATGGTTCTATTGCAGTTGCTATTTTCAATCCAACAGATAAAAATGAAACTATTGAAATTGATTTGAATAGTAGAAAAAAGAATATTTCAATTAATGCAAAAGCATTACAAACATTAATAATTAAACCTTAACTATACATTTAAAATAATCTTATATGTCAAATAATAATACAGATTCCAAGAACCTGGTGCCTATGGGTCAAAAAATTGCCTTTGGTTTAGGAATGCTAGCCAATCAAATGTTTCCTGCAGCGTTAGGAATTTTCATGGTGGTTTTAGTAGAGAATTTAGGCATGCCTTCTTGGATGTGGGGTGTTTTGTTTTTTGTTCCAAGAATAGTCGATGCTTTTTTTGATCCAATAATGGGCTTTATTTCTGATAATACTAAATCCGTTTGGGGTAGAAGGAGACAATATGTTTTTGTAGGTTCCATTATCATGGGAATTGCATTTATAATCATGTGGCAACTCCATAGAGAAGATAGTGTAATGTATAATTTTACCTTTTTTCTAACCTTTTCACTAATATTTCATATTGGGCTTTCCATCTTTAGTGTTCCTTTTGTAGCTATGGGCTATGAAATGAGTGATGATTTTCACGAAAGAACCAGCATAATGGCGATATCACAGTGGATAGGTCAATGGGCTTGGGTTATTGCTCCTTGGTTTTGGGTAATCATGTATGATCCAACTTGGTTTCCTAATGCTGATACCGCTACAAGAACATTGGCAATATGGGTAGGTGTTGTATTTATGTTATTAGCTATGGTTCCAGCCATTTTTATTAAAAGTAAATCAACCAAATTCGATAATAGTTTAGAGCCATTAACATTAAGTACCATTGGAGGAAGTTTAAAAGAAATTTTAATAAGTTTCAAGGAAGCATTTAGCAATAAACCTTTCAGAAAACTCTGTATAGCAACGTTTTTCATTTTTAATGCCTTTAATACTGTTGCAGGATTTACTTTTTTTATTGTAGTATATTATTTATTTAATGGAGATACTGCAGCTGCTGGAATATGGCCAACACTTTTTGGATGTGGCGGTGCTTTAGCTACTACTTTTATTGTTATTCCAATTGTAGCTTGGATGTCTAAGAAAATGGAGAAAAAGAAAGCATTTTTGCTTTCTCAAGGAATTTCTGTAATCGGATATATATTGCTTTGGTTTCTATTTATTCCCGGAAAACCCTATATGTTTTTGTTTGCTTTGCCATTTTTCTCTTTTGGTATAGGAAGTCTATTTACTTTAATGATGTCTATGACAGCAGATGTTTGTGATATGGATGAATTAAAGTCTGGTAAAAGAAGAGAAGGTGTTTTTGGCGCTATTTATTGGTGGATGGTGAAATTTGGTTTTGCAATTGCGGGATTATTGACTGGCGTAATTATGTCATCAGTCGCTTTTAAAGCAGGTGCTCCAACTCAACCAGAAGGTGCCGTAACAGGATTGCGACTCTTCTTCTCGGGTGTGCCAATATTCGGGACCTTAATTGCCATGTGGGTGATGAGGAATTATGACTTAGATGAACAAAAAGCCAAAGAGATTAAAGCGGAGTTGTTGGCTTTACGTAAAGATGAATCGACAACCCATTAAGATTATTTATCCATTTTAAATTTAATTAAAAACAAAACAAGCCAACCCGAATATGAAAAATACTATGCTATTTAAAATTGTTTTTTCTTTTTTTCTTATCACTCAATTATCATATTCACAAATTGATGTTGTTTACAATAACTTAGTTTGGTCTGATGAATTTAATACGAATGGTGCTTTAGATTCAAATAAATGGTTTCATCAAACCCAATTACCAGCTGGTGGAAGTTGGTTTAATAATGAAGTACAACATTATACTAATCGCTTAACAAACTCTTTTGTAGATGCAGGAGCATTAAATATTGTTGCAAAAAGAGAAAACTTTACCGATCAAAATGTTACAAAACAATTTACTTCCGCTAGATTAAATTCAAAATTTGCTTTTAAGTATGGTCGTGTCGATATTAGAGCAAAAGCTCCAAATGGTCAAGGTACATGGCCAGCATTGTGGCTGTTAGGAAAAAATGTTAATGAAGATGGAGGTTTTTTTGATTCAAATTTTGGCACAACGAGTTGGCCTGCTTGCGGTGAAATTGATATTATGGAACACGGAATTTTTCCAGGGCAACCAGTAAATTATATTGGGGCTGCTATACACACACCATCTTCTTCAGGAAACACAGTAAATAAAGGAGGCATTCAAGCATCTGATATAGCTCAAAACTACCATATTTATTCTATGAATTGGTCTCCAAACCAGATTACCTTTTTACTTGATAATGTTGTTTTTTACACCTATAATCCAGCCATTAAAAATGCAAGTACTTGGCCTTTTGATGCCGATCAGTATTTGTTATTAAATATTGCAATGGGTGGTTTTGCAGGGACTATTCCAGCTAGTTTTAATCAAACTTCTATGATTATAGATTATGTTAGAGTATATCAAAATACTACAGTAGATACCGTTGCCCCAACTAATTTTACAGCATCTGTCGGGACGGTTACAGGTTCTTCAGTTGAGTTGTTAATGAATGCGAATGATAATTCAGGAACAATAGCTTATACAATTTCATATAGTGGAGGAACTTTTACCATTTTCAATCCTTCGGGGAATCAAAAATCGGTAGTAATTCCAAATTTACTATCCAATACAAACTATGTCTTTACCATAACAGCCGCGGATATGGTCGGCAACCCAGTTTCCAATAACCCTATTGTACTTAATGCAACAACAACCTTTAATCCACAATGTTCAGGGACGGGCACACAATCTACAGATGGAACACCCTTTAATTTAGGTTATAATTATAATTTCCAAACTATAGGAACTGATGTTAAAATCACTTTTGAATTACTAGATAACCGAGTTGGAACAGTTGCCTTTTTAAGAAGACAATCACCTTTTTCAGAAACGCAGATGTCAAACGTTTCAGGACAAATTTTTACACAAACCATTACAGGGCAAACCATTGGTTCTACTATAAATTATGCTGTTAAATTTGCCTTTTCTGGAGGACTATCTGTTACAAGATTTGTTCCTTATGTTGTTGGAAATGATTGTAGTTCATTAGGATTAGATCCTAATGTTGATGTATTTGATTTTCATTTTCAAAACCCAGTAAGCGATTTCTTAGAAATTACTTCAAATTATACCATTGACAAAATAGAGTTATACTCTATAATTGGTAATAAGGTTTATGATTCAACCAATACCAATAAACTTGAGGTGTCCAGTATATCTAAAGGTATCTATTTAATTGCTGTATACTCGGGTAACGAAAGGAGAACTAAAAAAATCATAATTAATTAAAGTACATTTTTGACCCAACAAATATTACTTTTTCATCTAGTTAAAATAGCTTTTTAATGAAAAGTTTTGCTGCTTTCTTCTTTCTTTGTTTTTCCATTTTTGGTTACTCCCAAGATCAAATTACGGACAAAAAGATTGAGCATCTTTTAAATAAAATGACCTTAAAAGAAAAAATAGGTCAACTTAATCAATATAGTGATTTTTGGGATTTTACAGGTCCAATTCCTACTGATGGTAATGCCGCGAAAAAGTATAATGAAATTAAATTGGGCCATGTTGGCGCTATGCTAAATGTAAAAGGTGTTAAAAACATCTATAAATTACAAAAAATAGCTGTTGAAGAAACTCGATTAGGAATTCCGCTATTATTCGGTTACGACGTCATTCATGGATACAAAACCATTAGCCCAATTCCCTTAGCTGAAGCAGCTAGTTGGGATTTAAAAGCCATACAAAAATCGGCAGAAATCGCAGCAGAAGAAGCTGGAGCAGCCGGAATAAACTGGACATTTGCACCAATGATTGATGTTACTCGAGATGCGCGTTGGGGTAGAGTTATGGAAGGCGCAGGAGAAGATCCTTTTTTAGGAAGTAAAATTGCCGAAGCACGAATTAAAGGTTTTCAAGGTACTCTTTCCTCAAGAAAAAATATAATTGCATGCGCTAAACATTTTGCTGGCTATGGTTTTGCAGAAAGTGGCAAAGAATACAATACCGTTGATGTAAGCAATGAAACACTCTACAATATAATTTTTCCTCCATTTAAAGCTGCTGTCGATACTGGTGTTCGAACTTTTATGAATTCATTTAACCAATTGAACGGTATTCCAGCAACGGGAAATGCATTTTTGCAAAGAGAAATACTAAAGAAAAGTTGGGGTTTTGAAGGATTTGTAGTTTCTGATTGGGGTTCGATAAAAGAGTTGGTAACACACGGATATGCCAAAGATAATTCTCATGCTGCAGAAATTGCAATAAATGCTGGTTCAGATATGGACATGGAATCAGATGTTTATGTATCTTATTTAAATGAATTGGTTCAAGCAAGTAAAGTAAAAGAAGCTATAATTGACGATGCCGTTAGAAGAATATTAAAAGTAAAATTTGAATTAGGATTATTTGATAATCCCTATAAATATTGTGATGAAGCATACGAAAAAGCAACTATAGGAAAAAAAGAACTACAGGATGGCGTTTTAGATATTGCAAAAAAATCGATTGTATTATTAAAAAACGAATCCAATTTATTGCCTTTGAAAAAGTTAGGAATAAAAATAGCACTTATAGGGGCTTTGGCCAATGACAAAAATAGCCCATTAGGAAATTGGAGATTAGCAGCTGATGATAATACAGCTGTTTCGGTTTTAGAAGGATTACAAAAATATAAAGGAAATCAGTTAACGTATGCAAAAGGTGCTGATGTAATTACGGGAGAAACACGTTTTTCTAAAGAAGTTACTGTAAATACAATAGATAAATCGGGTTTTAGTGAAGCTATTGAAGTAGCAAAAAGTGCCGATGTTGTTATAATGGTGTTAGGTGAAAACGGATACCAATCGGGTGAAGGTAGGAGTAGAGTTGATATAGGATTACCAGGAGTTCAACAAGAATTATTGGAAGCCGTTTATGCTGTAAATAAAAATATAGTTTTAGTACTAAATAATGGAAGGCCATTAGCGATTCCATGGGCTGATATTTATATTCCAGCTATAGTAGAAGCTTGGCAATTAGGAACTCAAAGTGGTAATGCCATTGCGCAAGTACTTTATGGGGATTATAATCCAAGTGGAAAATTGCCAATGACTTTTCCTAGAAATGTAGGACAATTACCTTTGTATTATAATTATAAAAGTACAGGACGTCCTAATCAAGAGAAAGATCCAAAAGTTGTTTTTTGGTCGCATTATAGCGACGAAACGAATACGTCTTTGTATCCTTTTGGATATGGATTGAGTTATTCTAAGTTTGAGTATTCAAAGTTAAAACTTGATAAAACTTCTTTTACAGAAAATGAAAATATATTAGTTTCAGTAGATTTGAAAAACAATAGTGAAGTAACTGGTAAAGAAGTAGTTCAATTGTATATTCGAGATTTAGTGGGCAGTTTTGCTAGACCAATAAAAGAATTAAAAGATTTTCAAATAATCGAATTAAAACCTTTCGAAACTAAAAAAATTACTTTTAGTATTAATAAAAAAACGATAGAATTTTATACAACTAATTCCATTTGGGAAGCCGAGCAAGGAGATTTTAAAGTTTTTGTTGGAGGTAGTTCAGAAGCTACTTTAGAAGCTGATTTTCAGTATCAAAAATAAATAAATTTGTTAAAATTTGAATTTTATTTGTTTCTTAACAAATTATTATGTTAAATTTGAATTCAACTAATCCATAAAATATACTTTTGCCTATAGAATATAATTACTTTTTAGATTAAAAAATCTTTTTTTAACCCTTACTAAAAGGTAATATTATGGCAAAAATTGAAATCCCTGATGCAATATTAGTGAACCAGTACATTGAAGGTGATGAAAATTCATTAGCTATTCTTGTCAAACGACATCAATCGAAAATTTATGGATATATTTATTCAAAAGTCTCAGATAGAGACATTACTGAAGATATCTTTCAAGAAACATTTTTTAAAGTAATACATACCCTTAAAAGTAAAAAGTATTATAACGAAGAAGGTAAATTTTTATCTTGGGTGTTACGAATATCTAATAATTTGATTGTCGATAAATTTCGAAACGATAAGAAAATGTATATGAAACGCGATACGGAAGAGTTCTCCATATTCGCTTCAATTACAGATAATTCGCCAAACATTGAAAAAGAATTAATCAAAAATCAGGTAGATACTGATATAAAAAAATTAATTCAAAAATTACCTCATGATCAAAAAGAAGTATTAATGATGCGTTATTATTCGGATATGAGTTTTAAAGAAATTGCTGAAATTACAGGTGTTAGCGTTAATACAACTTTAGGAAGGATGCGCTATGCTATTACAAATTTGAGAAAGGTAATTGAAAAAAATAGTATTTATTTACCTTCATAGATACTAAATTGTAATTTTTTGCGTTATAATATAAATATCTAAATACTAATAGATTTTATATGGCAAAACTTTACTCTAAAAGAAAATTAGCAACCAAAAAAATGTTACCAAAAAAAGAAACGATTCGTTTAATACTTCAGTATTCTTGTGCATTGAATATTGTAAAAGCAGGTAATTTGAGCTTCGATACAATTGCTAACTAGAAAACATCCCGATAATTATCGGGATGTTTTTTTATAATATTCATCTAAAATCGATTTTCTTCCTATAGTTTTAGTGATGATATCATTTTCTAAATTCCAACCTCTTGCAGGAGAATATTCTCTTCCGTACCAAATAATTTGAAGATGTAAATCATTCCATGTTTTTTTGGGGAAAATTAGTTTTGCATCTTTTTCCGTTTGTTGCACATTTTTACCAGAACTCAAATTCCAGCGAAATAGTAATCGGTGAATATGCGTATCAACAGGAAAAGCGGGCACTCCAAATGCTTGAGACATTACAACACTTGCTGTTTTATGACCAACTGCCGGTAAAGCTTCTAAAGCTTCAAAACTCTGTGGAACCTGACCATTATACTTTTCAATTAATATTTCGGATAACCCGTGAATGCCTTTAGATTTCATAGGTGAAAGACCACATGGTCTAATTATTTCCTTTATTTCTTCTATGGAGAGTTTTACCATATCAAACGGATTGTCTGCTTTTGCAAAAAGGAGTGGTGTAATTTGGTTTACCCTAACATCGGTGCAT
>CANHWG010000038.1 GCA_947464335.1 Flavobacteriaceae bacterium | reverse complement strand
TAATGGAAGTTGTTCTACAGTAAAAACGGTAACCGTTAATTCATTACCTAATAATGCGGTTACATTGTCTGGAACTACTTTAACAGCAACTCAAGGAGGAGCAACATACCAATGGATTGATTGTAATAATGGAAATGCAAATATTGCTGGGGCAACTTCTCAATCATTTACACCAACCGTATCGGGTAACTATGCTGTAAGTATAACATCTGCTGCAGGTTGTATAGCAAGATCAACTTGCAGTAATGTTTTGAGTACTATAAATCTTGAAAAATTAGGATTAACACTATATCCCAATCCAGTAAATGATTATTTTATCATTCAAGGAGATATTGCCATAGAAAAAGTAAATCTCTACAATCTTTTAGGTCAAAAAATAAAAGAGTTTAATATCAATGAATCTATTTATAGAATGGATGAATTGTCAACAGGAACATACATTGTTGAAGTAATTACAGAAAAAGGAAGTGCAAAAACAAAAATAATAAAAGAGTAGGTATTTAATGATTGGTTGTTAAAAAGGGCTAGAATTTATTTTAGCTCTTTTTTTATTTAAACTACCCAATGGAGTAGGTAATTAAAAAAAACAGCTATTTAAATTTGTTGGTTAAATAATTAAAATGAAAAAAATTGTACTTCTTATTCCTGTTCTTCTTATTTCCTCATTAGTATTGGGTCAAAACAGTCTTCAATTTGCAAAACGCATTGCCAGTACGGGTTCTCTAGTAAGCAATAATGGTGTGACTATTAAAGATGTTATAACCGATAGTAATGGAAATACTTATTTTTTCGGATACTATTTTGGAACTACTGATTTCGATCCTAACATCGCGTCAGCCGAAAGAACTTCTATCCTTTCGGATGGTTTTGTAGTAAAATATGATACTGGAGGTAATTTGCTATGGGTTAATACTGAAGCTGTTTCTGGCGATCAGGAAATTAGTGCAGGAGTCATTAACGTTGGGAGTATTTTTACCAATGTACTAACTGTAGTTCAAAAGAATAGTTTAAACACCTTTTTACTAAAACAACTCAACCTAACTACTGGTGAAACAACATTCACATCACCAAGTTACAGTACTAATGCAGGAAATAATTCCATAAACATTAATAATATTGCCGTTTTTAATACAGCAACAGTCACAAACTATTATTTAGGCGGTTCTTTTTCTGGTACAATTACAATAGGCGCATCATCTGCTACTAGTGCCGGAAATCTGGACGCATTTAGTTGTTGTTTTCGCACCACAAACCAGACAAATCCCTTTACGTTTCGATGGCTCAATGCTTATGGCGGTGCCGGAAATGATGAAATTAACGATGTATCCGCTACATCAAACACAGTTCTTAACTTGGTAGGTTATTTCAGTCAAACTGCCGATTTTGATGGCAATTCAAGTACAAATACCATTTCAAGAACTTCTGCGGGTCAAAAAGATGGTTTTTTTGCTGTAGTAGATTCTTCAAACGGAAGGCCAACAGTTACTGATAATGTAATTACTATTGGTGGAAGTGGCAATGATGTTTTTAATAATATTTCCGGAGAAAGTAACATCTCTTTTATTTGTGGATCTTTTTCTGGCACGGTAGATTTTGACCCAAGTACAAGTACTAATTCAAAAACAGCCGTGGGAGGAACTGATGGTTTTGTAGCACGATACAATAATGGCACACCCGATTTAGCTTGGGTAAACGCAGTAAACACTACTAGTTTTAATGATGAAATTGTTGATATAAAATCAGACCCTACCACAATTAGGCTCTATTTTTGCGGAATAAGTACCAATTCTAATGGGGGAAAGTCTATTACTTTAGCTTCATATATTTTTGATGGAAGTGTAAATACTTTTGGAGGAACGCTTAACTCCACAAGTGCTTCAACGTTAAATTACCCAACTGCGATTGCTCAAAACACATTTGAGATCTACACCGTAGGTGTTTTTAATGATACCGTTGATTTTGACCCTCGAAGTGGTATAACAGCCAATTTAAATAATGTGGTTGGAGGTGATAATGGTTTTATAACAAAAATGACCACTTGTGGATTTCCTGCCATTACCCCAATAATTCAAGGGACAACAAGTACTTGTGCTGCTAATCAAATTCCTCTCACAATTTCGAACCCTAATTTAAGAAATAATGAACAATGGAAATGGTATACCGGAAGTTGTGGCGGTACTCTAATTGGTTCAGGACAAACCATTACCGTATCACCAAGTAACACCACAACGTATTATGTGCGTGGTGAAGCTGGTTGTGCTGCCAATAGTGAATGTAGTGCTGCGTTTACGGTAAACATCAATCCAAACCCAAGCAACGTGATTACACAAAATGGAACCATATTAACAGCAACCGAGCAAAATGGATTTTATCAATGGGTTGATTGTAACAATGGTAATCAAATTATACCAGGTGCAACTGAAAGAAACTTTGCTCCTGCAGTAGCCGGAAATTATGCGGCTTTAGTCACTAATAGTTTCGATTGTCAGGTTCTTACCAATTGCATAAACTATAGCTGTATCGCAGCCACTGCTCCGATACTAAGTGGAGACATTTATATTTGCAATAGTGTAGATACCACAGTTCCAGTAACCGTTACTGGAGGAAGTTTAAATAATAATACATCTTGGGCCTGGTATTCAGGAAGCTGTAACGGAACGTTGTTAGGATATGGAACTTCAAGGAACTTAGGTGTTGGAACTTATTATGTAAAAGGAGTTGCTGGTTGTGCTACTTCAGGCAATTGCTCAATTCCGTTTACGGTGTCGTTTTTAAATCCTCAAATCACTATAACTCCAGTTGGCAATACGCTTGTTACACAAAATATTCCCGGTGCACGATATGAATGGACTGACTGTAACAATCCTAGTGTAATATTGGGTACGCAATCTGTTTTTTCTCCACCATCAACCGGATTGTATAAAGTCTATGTCGTTTGGAGCTATTCAGCCAGTTGTGCCTCTGGTGCTGGATGTTTTCAATATAGTGGACCATTAGATAGTGAAGAAAACGAAAAAATTAGTTATAAGTTATTTCCAAATCCAGTTGAAAGTTTGTTTGAAATTCAATCAAAAGAAGTATTAGAAGAAATCAATATCTATACTTTGTTGGGACAGTTAGTAGGAACATTTAAAAATCAAAATCAATGCAACATAGAATATTTATCTTCAGGGATTTATACTATCATAGTTACTACGAATAAAGGAAAATCACTGTTAAATATGATTAAAAAATAGTTTAGTGTAGTTACGTTTTTTTTTTTTGAAAGAGAGAGGAATTTGTATTCCTCTTTTTTTCTACCCTTTTGGGTAGACTAGAGTACTTGTTGATACGATAACTTTATTACAATTTCAAAAATCACCTACAGTAATGGAAAGACCAGAAAAAGAATCCCAAGCAAAAAGAGCCGTTAATCAGGTAAAGGTTAGCGCAATCAGACAAATTAGCAACGTATTACTAAAATCATTAACTCATTTTTTATCTAAGATTTTAAAATAAATTTATGGAATTTACCAATCGTGCAACCAAAACCTATTACAATAATTTCATTAAAGCAATTGAAAAAATTAAGACTATTAATATGCTCGAAAAGTCAGCAGCCTATAAAAGTCAGCTAGGTCAATTAGAAATCAATTTAAAAAACATTAAAAAATTTGAACCCGGTTTAGATGTATCTGAATTGGAGAATCAATACAATTCATATAAGAATGCTATTGAGGGTAACGATAATCAAAAATCATTAGACAAAGATTTACTTTCTATCAATAATAACTTTGAAATTTTGTTCAAAAAATTAAATGAAACAAAACTGAATTTCGACAGCATTGATTTACAAGTAAAAAATGCGACAGAACCTTTAGAACGCGATGTTAAGATTTTTGAAAATAAATATCCTAACTATGATTCTTCTTCGTTTCATCAAAAAATAATCGATTTTCAAACCAAATTCAGAGTTTTATTAGAAGGATCAAATTCAAAAAATCAAGAAACTTTAGATTTTAAAAATGAGTATTTTAAAACAATTAAAAAACCGCATTTTTCTATTTGGACGCTTTATCCGGAATATCAAAAACCTGATAATCTATACGCACCTTTATATCAATATACACCAGAAGATATTTTTGCTTTTCAAAATATTTTAAACAATTATAAAACCGGTTTTGATTCTTTTATGAATGAAAATGATATGGATAGCATCAATTCACTATTTATTTCGAATGATAATTCAGGTGAAAGAAATACAGACAGATCAAATTATGAAGCGATTAGTATATCTACAATTATTAAAGATCATTTACACGCAATTGATAAAAAGCGAGTTAACGATTTACTGAAAGATATCAATGAAACGTTAACCAGATATGAAGTTGATAAATATTTTAATGAGCTTACCGAAGCCTATTATTGGATAGGATTAGCAAAACTACATCCGAAACAAACTGAAATTGTATCCATTGCCAATGAGTATCAAACGCTTTGCAATTTATATGGATCTATTGATGATTATCAAGCAAAAATTAGAGCAAACGGAAAAGTTTTAGCTAAAAAAGTGTACCTACCCAAAGCGGTAAATCAAGATTCTGATTTAGAGAACCTTATAAAAACAGCATTTGAGCACAAAGGGTGGAACGAAGAAGTAGTAAAAGTAATTCTCTTATCTCATGATTGGGATTTAGAACGCAAAGATTTAGTTCTTGGAAGAGTAATTCATGCTGCAATTGCCTCAAAAAAAGTGGATGGTGATTGTTTGTTATATAACGCAACGATTAGACAAGAATTTGCTGGTGATAATAGTTACTCAGCAGCTTATTTATATAGTTACACAAGCAAATATATTGCGGAAGAAAATATTAATTAAAAAATAGAAAAAAATGAAAAAAATTACAGTAGTACTTTATTGTGTCCTTCTATGCCAGTTGGGCTTTGCACAACTACCTTCGGGGAGAAAAGTACTTGACAAAGCAAAAGATAAAATTAACAAACAAGATGATCGAAAGCAAACCACCAATCAAGAGCGACCAAGAACCACAAGAGATGAAAGTGGTAACTCGTGGAACGATGTAGAAATATTGTTTACCAAACCCTTTATTTTCACCAAAGGCGAAATGCAAGTTGGAGGTGATAATGCTGATAATAAAGAAGCTTTTGTAGCCGCGATAAAGAAAAGCAACTCTGTTATTGCTGAGTATAAAACGGCTGTTGATCAATTTTTACAAGGCAATCCTTCAGAATCAATTTATAGCAATAAATTAAAATCATCCGAAGCCAAGGCGAAAGGTTTACCCAGTACTATAAAATTAGTAGATACTGAATTTAAAAGTGGTAACTCTTTAGGGGGTGTGTATTATTTACAAAAAGTATATTTATTTCAAGGTTATTTAGAGGCCCAAACCAAAGTGTTTCCCGGTAGTCAAATCCTAAATGACCATCTGCAAATGGCCAATGAATCGATACAAAAATATGGTTCTACCGATAAATATCTTGGTAAAATGGAAGCCAATAAAAAAGAGTATGCTAAAAACTTGAAACTAATACCAGCCGGGCAAAAAAATCCAAAAATCGAAGCATTAGTGAAAAAAGAGTATGAATCTTTTGATAAGAATTTTACGGTAACCAAAGTAAACATTACAGATGGTGCTTGGCGAATTGAAAAAAATGATTTAGGCATACCCTTAAACAGAAAAGTAAGTGTAAGCATTGCCGTTAAAAACAGTAAAGGCGAATGCGGTATAGCAGGAGCTAATATTATTGAAGAATATTCTGGTGGTGGAAATTATGGTTCATCAGTAATGTATTTACCAACGGATGCAATTATCGTTCCTTGTGAAAACATAAAATAAATGTTATGACTACAAATAAACCAATTCCGGTAAAGTATTTTTACTATGGCATGTTAGCATGTGCTTTATTTGTTGGAGGGATAATTTTCTATTTTCTCCAAAAAGAAGCTAACGAAGAGCAATTATTAAATGAAAAAGGCATTACAACCGAAGCCATGATTACTAACTTATATTCTAATAAACCAAGAAAAAGAGCCAAACCCAGTTATTATATGGATGTAGCTTTTTTTACGGATGGAAAACCTATAGCAGAAAAAGAAGAAGCAACAATGAAGGAACCAAAAACAGGTGATGAAATTATTGCTGCCATGGCAAAACAGACCCAAAGTTTAACACAACCTTTAGGTGAATACGAAACACAAACTATTCCTATCGTGAGTTATGAGATATTTAAACAATACCAAATAAATGATAAAGTAAAAGTGATTTTTTTAAAAGAAAACCCGGCAATAATTCGATTAAAATAAGATATTTTAGTAAAATTAGGTACAAACTGAGAATGTGATTAACTGTATAGTCTATTTAAAAATCAATTTAAAACAATGAGATTCTTAATAAACCTTTCAATTTTGATGATTACGATACTTCAGCAAAGTTGCCATCATGCAAGCCCGAAACAAGAAAAAATAGTATTGCCAGCATACGTAGAAATTCCCAAAGGTGTTATGTTTGACAAGAAGATACTTTTTGAAAACGTTAAAAGAAATTACGATACGCTAATACCCATTTTTGACGGTTTATTTATAACATATGATACATTAGCGCTTAATGAAAATAGTCAATCTATTGATACTACACTGAAGTATAAAAGGTTCTATACTCCATCAAAAAACACTAAAAAATGGGGTGTTATTGACAGTATAGGTCATGCTATAATTCCCTTTGTTTGTGATGGAATCAAAGTTGTTGCGAAGGACAAAGGAATTGCATCAATTCTTAAATCAACTTACCCACTAGATACAGGAATTCCTAGGTATGAATATAGAGGGATTTATTTCTTTTTTACCCCTAACGGTAAAGTAAAATCAAAAGAATACCCATTTGAAATGGCGGTTATCGGGCAACGTTACAATCAAGATGAGGTTATAACTAGAGGAAATGAATATTTTCTACCGTTGGAATATCAAAGAAAATAACCATGATATGACTACCTTATTGGGTAGCAATTTAACACTACTTATCCACTTATATTTACAACATAAAACACTGTAAATCAAATTATTTTGAAAAAGTATTCTTTAATAATTATCGCATTATTATTTGGTTATCAAATTCTTTTCTCGCAAACACAAATTGGCAATAGCATTCTAGGTACAGACCTATTTAAACGAGCTGGTAGAAGTGTAGCGCTTTCCGCAGATGGTACCCTACTTGCAATTGGCGCACATGAATCCAATACCCAGTCAAGTGGGATTGTCAGAGTGTATCAGAGAATAGAAAGTAATTGGTTTCAAGTAGGAAATGATATTACAGGTACTTCAAATGGTGATAATTTTGGTTGTAGTTTATCGCTATCTTCTGACGGATCTATTATAGCTATTGGCGCGCATGGCTCAGGAAGTAATGGATATGTTCGAGTATATCAAAATGCGACTAATTCTAATCAATGGGTACAACTAGGAAATGATATTGTTAGTACCACTGATTTTAATTACTTTGGTTCTTCAGTATCGCTTTCTTCTAATGGTTCCGTTTTAGCTATAAGTGCAGAACGTGATAGTTCCAGTGGGTTTATAAATAGGGGTAAAGTAAAAGTTTTCAAAAATATAAATAGTTCTTGGTTACAAATAGGTAATGATTTGAATGGAGAAGCCACTTCTGATTATTTTGGTACTAGTATTTCTTTATCATCAGATGGTATTTTGCTAGCAGTTGGAGCGCCTGGAAATGATTATAACGGAACGGATTCGGGTACCGTTACAATTTATCAATATTCAAACGGCAACTGGATAACATTTGGAAATACTATCGGAGGTGAAGCTACTGGGGATATTTCTGGGCAAAGCGTTTCACTTTCAGCAGACGGAACTACTATAGCTATTGGTGCACCAAATAATGATAACGCAAATGGAAGTAATGCTGGTCAAGTTAGAGTTTATAAAAAAATAGGTGCTACATGGACCATTATTGGAACAGAAATTAATGGAGAAACACAAAATATAAAATTGGGTTACGATGTTTCTTTATCTGCTAGTGGAGAGATTTTAGCCATTGGAACTCCTTTTGGAGCCAATAGTGCTGGTAGGGTGAGATTTTATATAAATAATTCTAACTTTTGGATTCCATTAGGTAATGCTATAGATGGCGATGAAATGGGAGATTTTTCCTCAGATGCATTGTGTATTGCTGCTGATGGTTCAACTGTAAGTATTGGCTCAACTAATCATGGTTCATATTTCGGACAAGTAAAAGTTTTTGATTTATCGCAACTATTATCCCTTTCTAATAATACTCTATTTGGATTCACAATTTACCCCAATCCAACAAAAAATAGCTTTAGTATTAACAGCAAAATTCCAATAAAAATAGTTACACTTTACGACCTTTTAGGTAAAAAGATAAAGATGTTTGATGCCTATCAGACTACTTTTGACATATCCGAGTTTAATGCTGGTATTTATCTATTAGAAATTCAAACAAATCAAGGCAAAACAGCTTCTTTAATTATCAAAGAATAACTCTAGTCTTCTAAATAATAAGTGAAAAACAGGTTTAAATAATTAGTCAAAAATAAGTAAATGTTCTTACTGTAAATTTGATTAAATAACTTAAAATAATAAAGCTATGAAACTTATAACAACGATTACGATGAGTTTGCTACTGTTTTTAAATAGTATTACATCGCAAACTCTTGATACTACATTTGGTACTAATGGTGTAGTAGTTACTGATTTAACAACACAAGTAGATGCTATTGGCGATTTAGTTGTTAGAGATAACGGAAAGATAGTGGCATCCGGAATAGGCGGAAGTTTTATCTCACTAACACAATACCTTTCTAATGGAACCATAGATAATTCATTCGGAAATAATGGAAAACTAGTTACCAATTTTAGATCTAGTTTTGTGAATGGCGCTTTTTCACCCATAGCCATACAACCAGATGGGAAAATACTGTTGTGCGTAAATAATAACATTCAAAACGTTAATAATTTAGTTTTAGCACGTTATAATGCGAATGGCACTGCTTTAGATTCATCCTTTGGCACTAATGGTATTATAAATAATAATCTGTTTAATGGATTTGGTAATAGTAGAAGTATAACCGACATGGATTTGTTATCTGACGGTAAAATTATAGTTACTGTGAATACATCCATTAATAAAATACTGCTGTATCGTTTTAATTCAGATGGAACTTTAGATCTGACTTTTGGACTGAATGGAATATCATCAATAACAGTACCTGTAGATTATACTTATTTTTATTCTAGCGATACAAGTATTAATGCTAATGGAAATATTGTATTGCTTACAAGCATTACAGATTCTATGTATTCTAACATCAATTTTGCTATAGTGCAACTTAATCCTGAGGGTATTATAAATATTGATTTTGGAAATAACGGCATTGTGATTGGTGATTTAGGGACAACAAATAATGATTATCCTAAAGATATTAGACTACAAGATAACGGAAAAATTATCGTGTCAGGTTTTACCATGATGACTTCAAGTAATAGAAATTTTATAATCATGCGTTATAACGCCAATGGTTCATTAGATACTAGTTTTAATACAACTGGAATTACAACTTTATCTATCGGAGGATCAAATACAAATATGATTGAAGACCTTTTCATAGACTCAAATGGAAAAATTGCGGTAATTGGCTCGATAGGTCATGATTTTGCTTGTTTGCGTTTGAACGATGATGGAACGATTGACGCTTCGTTTGGATTAAACGGTATTTATAAAAAAGATTTCGGCAATGCATCATATGATTATGGTACAAAAATTTATCAGCAATCGGATGGTAAATATGTAATTGCAGGCTATACAAGTTTTTTTTGTTCTGATAGGGCTTTTGGATTAACACGCATTAGCTCAACACAATCCTTAAATAGTGATGAATTTGAAAATAGTAACGAAACGGTCAAAATATACCCCAATCCAACAACTTCAATAGTAAATGTAAATTGTAATACTACTATTCATCGTTTAGAATTATTCGATATTCAAGGGAGAATTTTAGAAACTAATTTGGTTCAAGAATCAAATAGTAAGATAGATGTTTCAAGTAGACCTAAAGGAGTATATTTTCTTAAAATTGAAACACAACAGGGCTCTAAAGTCAAAAAAATTATAAAACAGTAGCTGTTGCTTAATACTACCCGTTAGGGTGGAAATTAGTTGGCGCTATTTCTATAATTTTAACTTGTAACCCAAAAAATTAAAATTATGAAAATGAATTATTTTTATTGTATAATCCTTTTAGGAATTTTATTCTTATCAAGTTGTGAAAGTAGTAACTCTAGTAATGATTGTACACCTCAGCAAATACCTGTTAAAAGCTTAGAAACTGAGTATGGGTGTATAAACACTAAATATCAATTGGCTTCACTTGCTCCGCCAAATGAAGGTTTTATAATTATTAGAAATCAAGCTGATTTTGAAGTACAAACGGATCAAATTGATTGTAGACCACAAATTGATTTTGAAACCTATGATTTAGTTATTGGAAAAAGACAATTAACTTCAGGAAATCAGTCTATTCAATACCAGTATATGGATGATTGTACGGAGAAAACACTGACTGTAACTTTCGTTCAAGACGCAACAACTTTTGCGCCAGAAATCATATTTCATGCTTTAATTCCTAAACTTGAACCTACAGAGCAAATTATCGTTGAAACAGTAGTAGAATAGAAATATGAAAATTTTTCAAATATTACTAGGCAAATACCGATTGGAGCTATTAATTGTAATCATTTATGGCGCCATAAGTATTTTATCATTTATATTTTTTTTTGAAATATAAATGTTTCTTTAGATTAATTTACTCCTTGTCATTGATAAGGAGTTTTTTTATGTTTACAAATATTGGTTTTTAAACTGATATAGGTTATGAAAAGAGATAAGATGAAATGGCTTGTGAGTTATCTTTCGTCTGAAATTATTTTAGTTCAGTTGCTCAACTGTTTTCTTACTAATTTCAATTTCTAATAAGGTACATATTCTATAATCTCCAATCCATAACCAATCATTCCCACACGCTTAGTTTGTGTGGTGTTTGATATAAGTCGAATTCTAGATATGTCGATATCGTGTAATATCTGGGCGCCAATACCAAAATCCTTAACATCCATTTTAATTTGAGGTACTCTTTGAATGCCTTGTGATTGTAGTTGTTTTAATTCGGTTAATCGATGCAATAAATCGGAAGAATCTACTTCCTGATTAATAAAAAGTATCGCGCCTTTTTCTTCTTGTAAGATTCTAGTAAAAACATCGTCTAACTTTTTATCCATAGCAAGTGCTAAGGTATTCAGTATGTCATTATTAGCTTGCGTCGAATTAATTCTAGTTAGTATCGAGTCACCTAAATTCCAGCTCCCTTTAGTGAGTGCTAAATGTACTTGTTTGTTGGTGGTTTGTTGGTAGGCACGCAAACGAAAGGTTCCAAAGCGGGTTTCTATTTCAAAATCATCTTTTTTTACAATAAGACTATCGTGCTGCATTCTATAAGCAACTAAATCTTCGATAGAAACCAATTTTAAATCAAATTTCTTAGCCACTTCTACTAATTGAGGTAAACGAGCCATCGAACCATCTTCATTCATGATTTCTACAATGACACCAGCGGGCTTGAAACCGGCTAATCGAGCAAAATCTATAGCCGCTTCGGTATGACCTGTTCTTCGCAAAACGCCACCTTGTTTTGCCGTTAATGGAAATATATGACCAGGGCGCGCTAAATCGTAGGGTTTGGTATCTTCATTTACCAAAGCCAATATCGTTTTGGCTCTATCAGATGCCGATATTCCTGTGGTAACTCCATTTCCTTTTAAATCAACCGAAACTGTGAAAGCAGTTTCCATATGATCGGTATTGTTTTTAACCATTGAATGAAGTTCCAATTCAACACATCGCTTTTCTGTCAATGGTGCACAGATTAATCCCTTGCCGTGGGTAGCCATAAAATTGATCATTTCAGGTGTTACCTTTTCGGCTGCAGCCAAAAAATCGCCTTCATTTTCTCTGTCTTCATCATCTACAACAATGATAATTTTTCCTTGTCGAATGTCTTCGATGGCTTCTGCTATGGTGTTGAGTTTAACTATTTGGTCACTCATTAGGTTTGCGTATGATAATTAGATTGAACTTCTTTTAGATATATTCTATTGTAAATATAGAATAGCGGATAGAACGGAAAAGCACCAAGCAATACAATGAAGGTTTTTAAGTCTACTAAGTTGTTAGTTTGTGTTCCTATTTTTTGTAAAACGGATTGTGTTTTATATAATGTTACATAAAAACCAACTCCAATACTAACTAATAATACTATAATAATTGTGTTTTGTATGTCAGCTAAAAACAGTACCAGAAGTAAGGCGAAATAACCCAATAATGAAAATAAACTGTATTGACGGTATTGTTTAAATAAGGATTCAAAAGCTACTGGTGTTAATTGCTGAGTTTCATTTTTTGAAACGGGTTTAGACTGTGGCACACTTGCTTTGTAATTTTTGGTTTCTTTATCTTTCTTGTCTTCGATATCGCTAATTGAAGGAACGGTCGCTACAACTAATGTTTCGCTCTTTATAGGGTTGAATCGATTGAAAAAATTAGTAAACCAGTCAAAACTAATATTAAATCCTTTGTCATCAGTAGCTTTTTTAGTCAATAATATAGCCAGTGGCAATAAAACAATTGTTGACATCCAACTTCCTAAAAGAGGCGCGATTTCATTTTGTTGCGCAACCTTTTTTCCAAAGGTGTTTATGAAGTGGAAAATAATAAAGATCAAAATCGCAAAAACGATGGGCATTCCTAAACCTCCTTTACGAATAATGGCACCTAAAGGCGCGCCAATAAAAAACATCAATAAACAAGAAAAGGCAATCACAAACTTTTCATAAAAAGCGATCCAATGCTGGCTGATATTTTTTTGTTTGTCTTCTATTTCATAAGAAGAACTCGATAATGAAAAATTAGTTGCGTCTACATTACTATTTGCCACACTTAGAATCTGTGTTTTATCAGCATCGTCATATTTATGTAGTATATCGGTATTATTTAGTTTGTCAACACCATTATTTGAAGAAGAATAGGACGGTGTTAGAGAAGTTCTTTGCGTGATATTTTCAGCAATAGAGATGATATCTTTTTTGTAGTTTTTTTGAAGAGAATCAAGTGTAAATCTGAGTTCCCCAATAGTTAGCATGGTATTGGTATTTGTGATTTGGGCTTCATCCATATTGTCACTATTCAATTTAGATAAATCGATATTAATCACATATTTTTTAAACTCACTTTTGGCAAACGGAACTTTGTTGCGTTCTTCAAACTTTTTCGGAATAATATCTTCGTAGTAGTTTCCGTCTTTAAGTATCAATTTTAAAATATTAGAGCTTTCACTACTCACTAATTCGCCAGTTTTGGCTTTAATTACGGTATTACTACCCGAACCGATATTCGCTAATTTATGAATCGTAACTCCTTTAAGGTATTTTCCGTTATCGCCTGATTTTTTATCAACTTTGATATTATAACTGCCAATTTGACTAAATTGACCCTCGGCTATGGCTAGAGCAGGTTTTACTTGGGCAATATTTCTTCGAAAGTTAACAAACTTGTACTCGGCAAATGGAATGACATTATTGGCAAAAAGGAAGGCGACTACACTCAATATAGCAATAAAGTAAATCAAACTACGCATGGCTCTTTGCAACGAAATCCCCGAGGATTTCATAGCCGCAAACTCATAGTTTTCTGCTAAACTTCCAAAAGTCATAATAGAAGCTAATAATACCGATAACGGTAAAACAAGCGGAATGATACTTGGCATTTTAAAAAGTAAAAACTTTAGAATCATGATGAAATCAAGATCTTTACCAGCCAATTCCGATATAAAAAGCCAAACAACTTGTAATACGAATATGAAAAATAGAATTACAAATACCGTTGTAAATGTAATTAAGAAGGATTTTAATAAGTACTTATCAAGTATTTTCACCCGAGTTTAGTCTAGTTTATTGATATAGTAATTTGGATATTTACTAGCTACAAAGGTAAACTGATTTTTTGATAAAGGCTGATTGGTTTTAAAAGAATTAACAGTAAGCTGAGTTCTTGTGCCATTTTTTCCCATTTCAATCACATTATATATGTTTTTGGTTTGAGAATCTATTCCTAATAACACTTCTTTTCTTTGATCTTTCGCATTGGTAGGGACCAATTTAATATACTGTATTTTACGACCTTTTACATCTTGTAAAATATCCCAACTGTATTTGTAACCACTATTAAAAAATGTAAGCATTTTAGAGGGTGTAATCGATTTTTCATCATTGTCATTTATGCTCGATACCGTTACTTCTTCATCTTCGGGAACAATGGTATAGCTTTTTTTGCCATCGTATATTTTGGTTACACCCATAAAATTCAAAACATATTTATTGTCTTGAATGATAACATTTCCTTTACTTTCTTTATTGATGTTTTCTTTATTGTTGGTAAGCGTATACTTAAAATCGATGTAAATATTGTCGTATGATTTGATTTTAGCGGTTACTTGGTCTAGAAGTTCTTTTGCTTTTTTATCTTGAGCATTAGTTGAAAGGGCAACTAAAAAAAAGAGAACAACAGAAACTAATTTATTCATTTTAAGCGTTGTTTTGTTCATTTGTAAAAAATTGGTCTAATGAAGCAATATCTGGAATATTGACACTTCTAGCTTTGCTTCCTTCAAACGGACCTACAATTCCGGCTGCTTCTAACTGATCAATTAATCTTCCAGCACGGTTGTAACCCAGTTTCAGCTTCCTCTGCAATAATGATGCCGAACCCTGTTGTGCTGTTACAATTATTTCTGCCGCTTCTCTAAACATACTGTCTCTTTCGGATATGTCAAATTCAAGGTTTACGCTGCTTCCTTCTTCTCCCACATATTCAGGTAACAAATAAGCACTGGCATAAGCTTTTTGTGAACCAATATAATCCACAATCTTTTCTACTTCGGGAGTATCAACAAACGCACATTGAACTCGCACTAAGTCATTACCATTAGAATATAACAAATCACCACGACCGATTAATTGATCCGCACCTTGAGTATCTAAAATGGTTCTACTGTCTATTTTAGAAGTTACTCTAAAAGCAATTCGAGCCGGAAAATTGGCTTTAATAAGTCCGGTAATCACATTTACAGAAGGTCTTTGTGTAGCAATAATTAAATGAATACCAATCGCACGAGCTAACTGAGCCAAACGCGCTATCGGAGTTTCTACTTCTTTACCGGCTGTCATAATTAAATCGGCAAACTCATCGACTACCAAAACTATGTAGGGTAAGAATCGATGTCCGTTCTCCGGATTTAATTTACGTCCTTTAAACTTCTCGTTATATTCTTTAATGTTTCGTACCATAGCGTCTTTTAACAACGAGTAACGGTTATCCATTTCGATGCATAAAGAGTTTAACGTATGCACCACTTTGGTATTATCCGTTATAATGGCATCACCATCATCAGGTAGTTTAGCCAAATAATGACGTTCAATTTTATTGAAAAGCGTCAATTCAACTTTCTTTGGGTCAACCAAAACAAACTTAACTTCTGCTGGATGTTTTTTGTATAACAAAGACGTTAATACGGCATTCAAACCTACTGATTTTCCTTGCCCCGTGGCACCTGCCATCAAAAGGTGTGGCATTTTGGCTAAATCAACCACAAAGGTTTCGTTGGAAATAGTTTTACCTAAAGCAATGGGTAATTCCATTTCTGCTTCCTGGAATTTTGCCGAACCAATGACGCCACGCATCGGAACCATAGTTGGGTTTTTGTTAGGTACTTCGATACCAATTGTTCCTTTTCCGGGGATAGGAGCAATGATACGAATACCAAGCGCTGCCAATGACAAGGCAATATCGTCTTCTAAGCTTTTGATTTTTGAAATACGTATTCCCGCTTCGGGAACAATTTCATATAAGGTAACCGATGGTCCAACGGTGGCTTTGATTTGAGCAATATCTATTTTGTAGTTTTTTAAGGTTTCTACAATTCGGTTTTTGTTTTCTTCTAATTCTTCCTGATTGATGGTAATGCCTACCGAAGTATATTCTTTTAGCAAATCGATGGTAGGAAACTTATAATTGGACAATTCCAAAGTTGGGTCAAATAAACCAAAATCTTCTACCAATTTGGCAGCCAAATTTTCTTCAACTATATCTTCATCTGCCGCTTTTTCTATGACAAATGCCTCGTCATTAGTTTCGATAATTTGGGGTTGATTTTGAATTGGATTGTCAACTGTTTTTATGGTTGGTTCCAGATTAATTTCAGAAGCATTTTCAATGGTTGGTTTTAAAGTTTCCTTATTAATTTCGAATTGTGACGTCTTTAAAGTCGGTTCTTCTAATTCCTCTTCGGTTTCAGCAATTGCAAATTCTTCTAAAATATAAGATGTTCCATTATCCGTTAATCCGTTTAAATCTTCTACAGCAGTGGTATGTTTAGTTCCGCTCAGTTCGGCTTCAGCTTGGGTCTTTTCGAAGAACGTTTTAATCGCATCAGGAGAAATTTTGATTTTAAAAATTAAATAGATAACAAGTGCAAATATGATTCCGAGTAGAGTTCCAATCTTACCAACGTAATCTTGAATGAATTGGTTCATTTCGTAACCAATAGTGCCGCCTAATTCGGGTAATGAAGTGGCAAAAAAACCAAAGGTTATTGAAAGAATTATGATGGCAAATAAATCCCAAAACCAAGTGTTTTTTAGTTTTTTGATAGGTAAATCTATAAGTAAATAGACACCACTCAAAAAGAAAAGTTTCACAAATAAAAATGATGCAACGCCAAAACCGCGGTACACAAATAAATCGGCTATATAGGCGCCAAATTTACCCAGCCAATTTTCTACAGTTTCGTTTCTTTCGGTTAAAGAATTAACAGCGCTCTGATCGGCTTGACCTGAAACAAAAAAAGAAATGAAAGACACTAAAAATCCTATTGCTAATAAAACCAAAAGAATCCCGAAAAGCATCCGGTATTGCTTTTTGGTCTTTAGAATTTTAATATCTAATTGAGGATCTTTTTCTTTAGGTTCCTTTTTTACTGTTTTTGCCATTGTTTAGTTATAAACGCTATAAAAATAGAGATTTAATCGGTGGGTTATAGAAATTTAGGGACATATATTAATAATCCTATAGCTATTGCTGCCATAGCCGCAAACATAACAGCACCTGCTGCAATATCTTTAATGAATCCTATGCGGTCATGAAATTCGGGATGTATAAAATCGGCGATTTTTTCAACAGCCGTATTTAAACTTTCGATTCCTAAAACTAAGCCAAAAGCCAGGATTTGCATCATCCATTCATAACGGTCAATTTCAAAATAAAAACCAGCAATAATCATTAGCACTGCCAAAGAGGATTGCACCATAACACTATGTTCAGTAGTAACGAGTTTGAAAGCACCTTTTATAGCAAAACCAATACTTTTTAATCGCCCTGAAAAGAATGAATTGTCTTTTTGAAATTCCATTATTCTTTTAATTACAATGCAGCTAAAGCAGATTCATAGTTAGGTTCGTCGGCTATTTCTGGAACTTGTTCTGCGTATTTTATAATACCGTTTTCATCTAAAACGATTACAACTCTAGAGTGTAAGCCAGCCAAAACACTGTCTGTAATTTCTAAACCATAGTCTTTTCCAAAATTTCCGGTATTAAAATCGGATAAATTGATTACGTTTTCCAATCCTTCAGCACCACAAAAACGTTTTTGAGCAAATGGTAAATCACGAGAAATGCATAACACTTTGGTATTGTCTAAAGTACTCGCTTTTGCATTAAAAGTTCGTACCGATGTGGCGCAAGTTCCTGTATCGATACTTGGAAATATATTTAAGACTACTTTTGAACCAGCAAAATCAGCTAGTGTAGCCATACTTAAGTCTGTTTTTACTAAATTAAATTCAGGTGCTTTTGAACCTGTTTTTGGTAATTCACCATTGGTGTGTATTGGATTTCCTCCTAATGTTACTGTTGCCATTTTTGTATAAATTTTGAGTTCCAAAAGTAGTAAAAATATTTAGGATATACGGTTTAGTATTTTATCAAATTATATCAAAATTGTTTGGTTAATATAATTTATATATCGTAATATTGCAATATAAAAATTTATAAAAAATGGGAGCTTCAAAATCCGATTCATTTTCAGAAGAACATAACGAAATAGCCACCTTATTTAAAGCACTTTCGCATCCGGCCAGAATAGCCATTGTAGATTATTTACTTTCGGTTGATACTTGTATTTGTGGCGATATTGTAAACGAATTGCCCTTAGCACAACCTACTATTTCCCAACATTTAGCAGCGTTAAAAAACGCCAACATAATCAAAGGAACTATCGAAGGAACGGCTATTTGTTATTGCATCAATCCGGAAACAATTGGTAAAATAGAAAACCATTTTGGTGTCATTCGTCACAAATTAAAAAACAAATGCTGTTAAATTAATACTATTCAACAAGTCATACTAATAATGAATACTATACTACAAAAAACTATAGACACTCTTGATGGTTATACACTTTCAAACCATCGCAAGGAAGTTCTTCAACCGTTGATTGATTATATTCAAGATAAAGTAGATGCAAAGCAAGAAATCCGACTCAATTTTATTTGCACACACAATTCACGTCGCAGTCATTTGTCGCAAATTTGGGCACAAACTATGGCATTTCAGTTCGGAATCGAAAATATTTTTTGCTATTCGGGTGGAACCGAAGCTACGGCTATGTTTCCAAAAGTAGGAGAAACATTGACTAATCAAGGGTTTCAAATTCAGAAGTTAAGTCAAGAACAAAATCCGGTATATGCTTTGAAATTTGATGAAAATCAACATCCGATTATCTGTTTTTCCAAGTCCTATTTCGATGATTTTAATCCGAAAAGTCATTTTGGAGCCATAATGACTTGCAATAATGCCGATGAAGGTTGCCCGATGGTTTTTGGCGCAGAAGCGCGTTTTCCTATAAAATACGACGATCCAAAAGCATTTGACGGTACTGAATTAATGAACGAAAAATATTCCGAACGCAGTTTGCAAATTGCTAGTGAAATGTATTATGTTTTTTCTCAAATAAAATAGTATAAAAAATGGTAAAAAAATCTACGCTCATCTTCTTTTGTTTATTCACTCTATTCTCTGTTCAAGCTCAAAAAGCAAATCTAAATGCAGATTTGTTACACTATTGTTCCTCTCTTTCGTCAGAGTTTAATCAAATTCCAGCTGATCGGAAAGAATATTTAAACGAACTCGTAAGCTATATTACTGAACAACAAAAGGCACAAAAAGCAATTAATTTAGTTTTTGTATGTACGAGTAATTCAAGACGAAGTCATATGGCACAAGTCTGGTCACAAATTGCGTCCTATTATTATGATGTAAAGAAGGTGAGTACCTTTTCGGGTGGTACCGAAAAAACTAAAGTCAATAAAAATGCGCTTCTAGCACTTGAAAAAACGGGAATTGTTTTGCAGTCACATCAACAAAGTGAAAATCCAGTTTGGTTAGCGTCTATTGGTGTTAAATTCACTCCAATGGTTTTGTTTTCAAAAGTGTATACCGATTCTACCAATCCGTCTCAAAATTTTGGTGCTGTGATGGTATGCGCTGAAGCGAATGAATCTTGCCCAATTGTTCCGGGTGCCGATTTTCGTTTAGGACTGCCTTATCAAGATCCTAAAGCATTTGACAATACACCGCAACAAAATGAAAAATACGATGAACGTTGCCGACAAATTGCTAGAGAAATGTTCTATGTTTTTTCTCAAATAAAGTAATAACATGAAAAAAAGATTAGGATTTTTAGACCGCTTTTTGACGCTGTGGATATTTATAGCGATGTTGATAGGTGTTGGAATAGGTTATTTTATTCCAAATTCAGCCGATTTTATTAACTCGTTTTCTTCAGGAACAACCAATATTCCGCTAGCAATTGGACTGATTTTGATGATGTATCCGCCATTAACCAAAATCGATTTTTCGCAAGTACCCAAAATGTTTGAAAAGCCAAAATTGCTTACGGTGTCGTTTTTTATCACCTGGATTGTTGGTCCTTTTTTGATGTTTTTATTAGCGACTTTTTTCTTGAGCGACTATCCCGAATATATGACTGGTTTAATCATTATCGGAATCGCACCGTGTATTGCTATGGTGATTGTTTGGAATGAATTAGCTGAAGGAAATCGGGAATTAACAGCAGGTTTAATCGGAATCAATAGTTTGTTGCAAGTGTTCTTTTTTAGTTTGTATGCCTATTTTTATTTGGAAATTATGTTACCGCTATTCGGAATCAAAGGATTAGAATTGAATATAACGATTGCCGAGATTGCAAATACGGTTGGTATCTATCTCGGAATTCCGTTTGCTTTGGCCGTAATCAGCAGATATTTAATAAAGAAGTATGTAGGCGATAAATGGTTTAATCAAGAGTTTATTCCGTTTGTGTCCCCAATTACTTTGATTGCGTTACTATTCACCATAGTAGTCATGTTTAGTTTGAAAGGCGAAATGATAGTTGATTTACCGATGGATGTTCTTAGGATTGCCATTCCACTTGTAATTTTCTTTGCGATTATGTTTTTCTTGATGTTCTTTGTTGCCAAGAAAATCGGAGCTAATTATCGGGATGCTGTTGCTTTGTCATTCACTGCTTCGGGAAACAATTTTGAATTAGCGATTGCGGTTTCTATAGGTGTGTTCGGAATCAACAGCGGTCAAGCGTTTGCTGGGGTTATCGGACCTTTAGTAGAAGTTCCGGCATTGATTATATTGGTGAATGTCGCGTTTTGGTTGCGAAGAAAATATTTCAATAAATAATTATTCCAATTTTATCGCCCACACATCATTTCCACCTTTGTTTGAGGGCACATCAAGTGAATGGCTTTGCGATTCACCCACGATGATAAGTTCTCTTTTGGAGGTTTCAAAAAAATCGGTAGCTACATCTATATTAGTACCACCAAAGGTCTTTTGCCAATACAGTTTTGTATTTGCTTTGTTATCAATTTCAAATAGCCAAAAATCATTTTGCCCATTATTAGGTTTTTCATCAAATGCGCCTCTAGAATTGCCTACAACAACAAAATTTCCGTTGGCTATTTTTTTAATTGTTGAAGCCACATCAAAAGAGTCGCCACCGAACGATTTCTCCCATATCAGATGTCCGTGATTATTGATATGAATTACCCAGCCATCAAAGTTTCCTTTTGGATTTTTAACATCGCCATCACTGCTGTTAGAACGGCCTACAATAAGATAGGAGTTATTGCCTGTTTTTGTGATTCCATAAGCTTGATCAATGGCACTACCACCATAATTTTTTTTCCAGTGTAAATCGCCATTCGAATGCAAGCTTACAACCCAATAGTCATAACTTCCTTTGTTATGGTCAATATCAAAATCAGAACTTTCGGAATAACCAACCATTATAATATCACCATCTTCCGCCTCAACGATATCATTCACTCTGTCATTTTGAGTTCCTCCAAAATAACGATACCATACAAATTCTCCGTTACTATCCAATTTTACACCTAAATATTCTCCAGAACCATGGAGTACATTTTTGTGACCAATTTCATGACCTGCTCCGTTGTCTTGAGTTCCACCACTTCCTTCAATGCCTGAAAATTCTGCAAATCCTGCGATAAAAAAACCGCCGTCTCGCGTTTGAATCATTTTATGGCCATGATCATGACCAGAAAAACCATAATTTTTACTCCAAATAAGGTTTCCTTGATCAGTAATTTTTGAAATGAAAAAATCATGTTGTCCTACATTTCCGGGAACATCACCATCATTACTGGCGCTATAGCCAGCAATGGCGTAATTCCCATCATTAGTGGCAATAATGCTCATTCCGTAATCATTGAGAGAACCACCAATGGTTTTTGTCCACATCAAATTCCCTTCAGCATCTAGTTTGGTTAGTAAAATATCGGTTAAAGAATGCGACTTAACAATATCTCCATCACTACTGGCTGTATGACCTAGGATTAACATTCCACCATCCGATGTGGCAACAACGCTATTTGTATTTTCTTCTAAACTACCACCATAGGTTTTGCTCCAAACTATTGCTGCTTTAAACGTGTTTTTTTTATCTACTGTAGTGTCATCGGCACAACCAATAAAAAAATATAAAATAAATAGGGAGCTTAGCGTTTTCATTATTCTACCATTATTTTTTTTGTAAAATCATTATTCACTCTAACAAAATACAATCCTTTTACAAGTCCAGAGATATCATAGGTATCAGAGGATTGGAATGTTTTTATAGTTTTACCTAGAGTGTCATAAATGATAATAGAATCAATTGGGATTTTTGAATCAATTTTGAAATGAGTTTTTGCTGGATTTGGATAAATGGTATAATTAGAACTTAATAATTCTTCATTACGAAGTGCGGCATTTTTTTTCAAAATAAACAAACCTCTGTCTATATCACTAACAATTATACTTCCACTTGCATAGTAAGGATAGGTACTCCACGCACCATTGAACTGCGCATTGTCATTTTCAGGAAAAGTATCAAAGAAACCAATCTCATTCATCGTGTTTGAACTATTGATGTTTGAAGTATTTAAAATTCTTAAACCAGCGGTATAATTTGCTAAAAAGAAATCATTTCCTTTACAATATCCGTTATGATCAATAGCTTCTGTAGGGCCAAGATATTGTCCTTTTATAACTGGACTATCTAAATTAGTCATATCAATAATGATTGACCTAGAATTGAATCCAAAATCAAGTTCATCGAGTTCATCACCTAAAATCCAATATTTTTGATCTGGGGTAAACCATCCTTGATGGGTATAGCCCGTATTATTATATAAAAAACTAGAAATAAGAATTGGGTTTGATTTATTGGAAACGTCAAGAATGACAACTTTTGTCTCGTTAGCACCTATAAATAATTCTTTTCCTTGATGTTCAGTATCTGGACCATTATAGATTACAACTTGAGAATCATGAGTATAATCTTCATCAGGATATCCTAATACAAAAACAGGATTTAACGGATCTTGAAGATTTAAGACATTGGCACCACCTTGAAAAAAACTAGTTCCATTACAATAGGCATAACCAGTAGCTTCATTAATTGTGATGGTGTGACAATTTCCAAAACCTCCATAACGTGCATCCGTTGTAAATGTTTGTGGCGAAGTCACACCTCTTAATCGGGTTAAATCAAAAATTTGTAATCCGTGTCCCGGTGCTTCACTTACGATATAGACATGATTATTGTAGACTTTCATTTCTCGCCATAAACTTGAAATGTTGTTATGAGAATTGATTTTACCAAGGTAAACAGGAGCAGAAGGATTTGTAATATCAACAAACGCTGTATGAGATGAGCAACCCATAATGGCATATTCTTTTCCGTTTAAAGGATCGGTCCAACCCCAGCAACTACTACCTTCGGTATTGTTATTTCCACCAATTTGATTAAAACTTAAACGCGCCATCAAATCAACTTTGTCGCATGGATAAATTCCAGCAAAGCCATTAGTACAAATTGTTTGACAAAATACATTAGTGAAAGTGAAAAACACCATAAACACAAGCAACCTTTTTTTCATTTATTTTTTTGTTTGGTATTGGATAATAATTAATTTTTAAACATGCAAAGGTCTGTTATCAGTCGCTGCTAATGCTGCTTCTTTGATAGCTTCAGCAAAGGTTGGATGCGCATGAGACATTCTTGAGATATCTTCGGCAGAAGCTCTAAATTCCATAGCAGTTACTGCCTCTGCAATTAAGTCGGCGCAACGGGCACCTATCATGTGAACGCCTAAAACTTCATCAGTTTTAGCATCGGCTAGAATTTTTACAAATCCGTCTAAATCACCTCCAGCTCTTGCTCTTCCTAAAGCTTTAAATGGAAAACTTCCTGCTTTGTAGGCAACACCAGCTTCTTTTAATTGTTCTTCTGTTTTACCGACAGCTGCAACTTCTGGCCAAGTGTACACTACACCCGGTATCAAATTGTAGTCAATATGTGGTTTTTGACCAGCAATAATTTCAGCAACCATAACACCTTCTTCTTCCGCTTTGTGGGCTAACATTGCGCCACGAACTACATCGCCAATAGCATAGATATTTGGAATGTTTGTTTGTAAATGATCGTTTACTTCAATCATGCCGCGTTCGCTAACTTTTACTCCAGCTTTGTCAGCATTCAATCCATCAGTGTAAGGACGGCGTCCTACAGAAACTAAAGCATAATCGCCTTCGAGTGTTATCATTTCACCTTTTGCATTTTCAGCTTTCACGATTACCGTTTTTCCTTTTCGGTCTACGGATTGTACTTTATGCGAAGTATAGAATTTCATGCCTTGTTTTTTCAAAACTTTGGTTAATTCTTTAGACAGAGCAGTATCCATACCCGGAATAATTCGGTCCATAAATTCAACTACAGAAACTTCAGCACCAAGTCTTAAGTAAACTTGCCCTAATTCAATTCCGATTACGCCACCACCAATAATTACTAAATGTTTTGGGACTTCAGGTAATTTTAATGCTTCGGTAGAAGTAATGATTCTTTCTTTATCTAATTTGATAAAAGGCAAATTAGAAGGTTTAGAACCTGTAGCGATAATGATATTTTTTCCTTCAATAGTTTCAGAAGTGCCATCCGCTTTTTTGATAGCTACGTGCGTAGCATCAACAAAAGAGCCCAATCCTTCAAAAACAGTAATTTTATTTTTATCCATTAAGAATTTTACACCACCACTAGTTTGATCGACCACCGCTTGTTTGCGTGCGATCATTTTTTCTAGATTTACTTTTACTTTACCCGAAACTTCAATTCCGTGATCGGCAAAATGCTGCAATTCTTCGTAATGATGTGAGGATGCTAACAATGCTTTAGACGGAATGCAACCTACATTTAGGCAAGTTCCTCCTAATGTTGCATATTTTTCAATAATTGCGGTTTTGAAACCTAGTTGGGCACAACGAATAGCTGATACATATCCGCCGGGACCAGAACCTATAATGACTACGTCAAAT
>CANHWG010000037.1 GCA_947464335.1 Flavobacteriaceae bacterium | reverse complement strand
TGTTGCACGGCGTGACCACATTCGTGAGCAGCAACGGCAGCTGCCGATGCGTTTCTTTGATTGTAAACCGACTCACTTAAGTTTACCGTTTTGTCGGTAGGATTGTAATGATCCGTTAATTGCCCTGGAGTAGATATGACTTTTACATCATAAATACCGTTGTCTTGAAGCATTTTCTGTGCGATTTCGGCACCAGACATTCCGTTTCTTAAATGCACATGCGAGTATTCATCAAATTTGCTTTTCAGTTTTGAGCTTACCAACCAACTTACTAAAGCAATAGCGCCAATTAAAATATAATATCCTAACATCGTTTTAAATTTTTATTTCTATATTCTTCAAAATGTAGGCCACAACAAATGTGATGACAGCTTGTCATTACAAAAACGTAATGCTAAATACAAAACGGTTATTTCCTGATTCGCCAACATTATTTAATATACTTCCGAACTCTGAATCGTAACGACCGCGAGTTAAAGCAAACTCATAACCTGCATTAACTTTTACTGGAAACATTGCTTTTTTAAACAAATACATCGAAATAGATGGTCCGAAATACAACATTTGATTAGTAAAATTTACGTGACCGCTGTTATTGTTTGGCTCCAAATCATTAAGATCGATGGTGTTGTTTTTCGAATAGATGTCATATTGACTGCTTATATAGGCAATGGAAAGTCCAGTTGTAAAGGCAAACTTCTCTTGGTTCACAACATTGTAATGAACTCTTACTCGAGTATTGAAGCCACGGTATTTCATTTCGTTATTATTTTGCTCTGGTTTGGCAAACATAAACCCAAACTCCATATCTCCAGAATATTGTTGAGCAAAGAGATTCAATCCGAAAGTCAATTCTGGCACAAAACTATCAAGTTCTGGTAAGTTAGCATTACTGAGCTTTTTATTTAGATTCAAATTATCATTAATGTTTGCGTTGACACCAATATAGGCATCAACTTTGAGTTTCTTAGTTTTAACGGAGTCTGTTTGTTTTTCCTGACTGAATCCGAAAAGAGTACATAGTAAGCACAAAGAGAATATCACTTTTTTCATAGAATTTGTATTTATGTTTATCCAAAAATAAAAAGAGAAATTGTGGCTCAAAATGGGTTTAACTTTTTGTTGGCAAATGATGGTTACAAAAAAAGGATTAAGAAAAAATCAAAATCCTTTATCCAAATCCTTTTGTATTGTTTTAATCCTTAAACTACCCAACCAAATTAATCACTTTGCCTGGAACAATAATTACTTTATTCGGAATTCTTCCTTCTAATTGTTTGATGGTTCGTTCGTCTGCCATGACAATTTCTTGTATTTGGGAAACGGTTAAATCTAATGGTAATTTAATAGTAAAACGCATTTTCCCGTTAAAAGAAACCGGATATTCTTTTTCCGATTCGACCAAATATTTCTCCTCACAAATTGGAAACGGAACGGTTGAAATTGAACCATCATGACCCAATTGACTCCACAATTCTTCTGCAATATGAGGTGCATAAGGCGAAATTAGTATTGCCAGTGGCTCCACTATTTTTCTATGATTACATTTTAAGGTTGCCAATTCGTTCACACAAATCATAAACTGCGAAACCGACGTATTGAAGGAGAAGTTCTCGATATCTTCCGTAACCTTTTTGATGGTTTTGTGTAATGATTTGTACATTTCTGGTGTTGGTTCATCCTCTGAAATAGTTAAACCAGTGTTCTCATCAAAATACAAACGCCACAGTTTTTTAAGGAAGCCCGAAACACCTGTGATTCCAGCTGTGTTCCAAGGTTTGGCTTGTTCTAACGGACCCAAAAACATTTCGTATAAACGCAAGGTATCGGCGCCATAATCATTACAAATGTCGTCAGGGTTGACCACATTATATTTGGATTTGGACATTTTTTCGACTTCGCGACCGACGATGTATTTGTCGTTTTCTAAAATGAATTCGGCATTTTTGTAGTCAGTATATAATGGATGCTTTTTGAAAGCTTCAATATCTAATTCGTTAGTGATATCATTGATTACAGATAAATCTACATGTATTGGATGAACTTTTTCACCTGCAATCAATCCTTTTGAATATAGTTTTTTCGAATCTTCACTTCTATACACAAAAGCACTCATCCCCAAAATCATTCCCTGATTAATGAGTTTTTTGAATGGTTCTTCTGTTGGTGCGTAACCACGGTCTTTTAGGAATTTGTTCCAAAAACGCGAGTATAATAAATGCCCAGTAGCGTGTTCGCTTCCGCCAATATATAAATCTACGTTTTCCCAATAGTTGAGCGCTTCTTTGCTGGCAAATTCGGCGTTATTGTGCGCATCCATATAACGCATCCAGTACCACGAACTTCCTGCCCAACCTGGCATAGTGTTTAATTCGAGAGGATAGATTCCATTATCTTGCCCTTCGACTGCGCTCAGGGTAACAAGTTTATTTGAGACAATTTTGTTGTTAATAGAGTCCCAAGCCCAATCGGTAGCATTTCCTAATGGTGGTTGTCCGTCTTCGGTGGGTAAATATTTCTCTACTTCGGGTAAAACAATAGGCAAATGTTGGGTGTCAATCATCTGCGGCATTCCATTCACATAATACACCGGAAACGGTTCGCCCCAATATCTTTGTCTAGAGAAAACGGCATCGCGTAATCGATAATTGATTTTGCCTTTTCCTTGTCCAATTTTTTCTAGTGAATAGATTACTTTTTCAGTTGCCATTTTATAACCCAATCCGTTTAGAAAATCTGAGTTTACCAATTCGAATCCTTCTTTGCTGGCAAACGCTTCTTGTGAAATATCTTGATTAAAAATATTGATTATTTCGGGCATCCCATCCTGTCCTTTGAAGAACTTAGCAAAGGCATAATCTCGTTCATCGCCACACGGAACTGCCATTACAGCACCAGTTCCGTATCCTGCCAACACATAATCGCCAATCCACACTGGAATTAATTCTTTCGTAAAAGGATGTTCGGCATAAGCGCCAGTGAAAACCCCTGAAATGGTTTTAACATCGGCCATTCTTTCTCGTTCAGAACGTTTGGCGGTAGCTTCGACATAAGCATCAACGGCTGCTTTTTGTTCGGTAGTGGTGATTTGAGAAACCAATTCGTGTTCGGGAGCTAAGGTCATAAAGGTTACTCCAAAAATAGTATCGGGGCGGGTTGTGAATACTTCAATAGTTGTAGGTTGTTCAGAATGCAGTGGACTGAAAACTGAAAACTTAACAGATGCACCGACCGATTTTCCAATCCAGTTGCGTTGCGATTCTTTGATGGATTCACTCCAATCGATAGTATCTAAACCTTGTAATAAACGTTCGGCATAAGCGGAGATTCGCATCGACCATTGGGTCATTTTTTTACGAATTACGGTATGGCCGCCACGTTCAGAAACACCGTTTACAATTTCGTCATTGGCTAAAACTGTTCCCAATGCCGGACACCAGTTTACTTCGGTTTCTGCCAAATACGTTAATCGGTATTTTAGAAGTATTTCTTGTTGTTTTTCGTTTGAAAAGCTTTTCCACTCTGAAGCCGAAAATTTTTCAACGCCATCATCACAAACTAAGTCAACCATTTGGTTTCCTTCGTCTTCAAAAATCTTGATTAACTCACTAATATCGTAAGCTTTTTGATCGGCTTTGCAGTAGTATGAATTGAATAATTGAATAAATATCCACTGTGTCCATTTGTAATAATCGGCATTAGAGGTACGCACTTCACGACTCCAATCAAACGAAAACCCAATTTTGTCTAATTGCTCACGGTAACGCGCAATGTTTTCACGAGTCGTTTTTTCGGGATGTTGCCCGGTTTGAATAGCGTATTGTTCTGCCGGAAGACCAAAAGAATCATAACCTTGTGGATGTAACACATTAAATCCTTTGTGGCGTTTGAAACGGGCTACAATATCGGATGCAATATACCCTAGTGGATGCCCTACGTGTAAACCTGCACCTGACGGATACGGAAACATATCGAGGACGTAGTATTTAGGTTTATCTGAATTATTACTGGCAGCAAAAGTTTGGTTTTTAGCCCAATACTTTTGCCACTTGGCTTCTACTTTTTCGTGATGGTATTTCATTGCTCGCTTCTATTGTTTTCATAGGTGCAATGCTATCGCCCTTCGGGCTCAAGTCATTCGTCGTTTATATTGTTTTTTATCGGTCTCATGCTGTCGCTCTGCAAGCTCGAGTCATCCTATATTTTTTTCAATTCGTTTGTCTTCTAGCCCCGATGGTAGTTGAAATCCTTTTTTTGATAAATATAAATGCCCTTCGACTGCGCTCAGGGTGACAAAAAAAGATTGCAACGGACAGCGGGATAATGGAATGCTGAAATTGCCCAAACCATTCGCTCCTAAAAAATTTTAAGCAGCAAATTTACGTTTATTATAATAAAGTTAAAAGTTTGTACGTTATAAAGAAGAAAAACAATTTTCTTTATTATTTTTACCACATTAAAATACGATATATGTCTTCATCATATGAAAAGTTTCAGAAACGCAGAGTAATTACCTCTTATTTTTCGGTAGTATTGAGCATTTTTTTAGTGTTATTTTTGTTGGGAACTTTAGGACTTTTTGTCATTAATTCAAAGCGATTATCCGATAATTTCAAAGAAGAAATTGCGATGACCGTTTTTTTTAAAACTGAAACACCCGATTCTGTAATAGCGGCTTTTACTAATGAATTAAAAACGGCGAAATTTGCTAAATCTTTTGAGTACGTTTCCAAAGAAAAGGCAGCCGAAAAACATATGAAAGTAATTGGCGAGGATTTTATGCAATTTTTGGGTGTGAATCCTTTACAAAATTCATTTGACATTCACCTCAAAGCAGATTATGTAACCAATCAAGGTATTGCAAAAATTGAAAACCGTTTGCGTAAAAATGAAATGATTGCCGATATTGTCTATGACAAACAACTGGTGACTATGGTTAATGATAATATTAAAAATATCAGTATGTGGATATTAATTATAAGTTGTGTTTTTGCCTTTGTTTCGGTGTTACTTATCAATAGTTCTCTTCGTTTATCAATATTTGCCAATCGCTTTATTATTAAAACCATGCAAATGGTTGGTGCTACGAAATCATTTATACGGAAACCATTTATACAACGTTCTGTATATTTAGGTTTGATAGGTTCTGTTTTGGCTATATTGGCATTGATAGGAGTATTGGTGTATATTCAAACGACATTCCCTAATTTGGGTATTTTAGAAGATAAGCTTGCGATAGCAATTGTGCTTATAGGTGTTGTTGTATTGGGTGTTGTAATTTCATGGTTAAGCACTTATTTTGCAACACAACGCTTTTTGAATTTAAGAACGGATGATTTGTATTAGTATTCAGTAAAATAATTTTCAGCAGAGATGCTGAACTAAATTCAGCATAAAATGAAAAACAACGAGCAAAAACCTGATTTTCTGTTTGAAAAAGCAAATTATAAATTCTTATTAATTGGGATAGCCGTGATTACTTTAGGATTTATTTTGATGAGTGGCGGTGGAAGTGATGACCCAAAAGTTTTTAGTGAAGATGTTTTTAGTTTCAGAAGAATTCGAATGGCGCCCACCGTTGTACTGATTGGTTTTGGTATTACGATTTATTCTATTTTCAAGAAATTTAAATCAGAATAATGGACTATTTACAAGCGATTCTTATCGCAATTGTAGAAGGATTAACAGAGTATTTGCCCGTTTCTTCTACAGCGCACATGATTTTCACGAGTTCTTTTTTTGGGATACAAGAAGATGAGTTTGTTAAGTTATTCCAAGTTTCTATTCAGTTTGGTGCCATCCTAGCCGTCGTGGTTTTATATTGGAAAAAGTTTTTCGATTTCTCAAAAATCAACTTCTATATTAAGCTTGCCTGCGCCGTGATTCCAGCCTTAGTTCTAGGAAAATTATTTGATGATACAATTGACGAAGTCCTCGGAAACCCGATTCCGATTGCAATTGTATTGATTATAGGTGGAATTGTATTATTGTTTATAGACGGCCGATTTCATAGTCCGACGGTAGCTCACGAAGAAGATATAACCCTAAAAAAAGCGGTGACTATCGGTTTTTGGCAATGTTTGGCCATGATGCCAGGCACCAGTCGTTCTGCAGCTTCCATTATTGGCGGTATGCAACAAGGATTAACGCGCGAAACTGCAGCAGAATTTTCGTTTTTTCTCGCTGTTCCGACTATGTTAGCCGTTACTACTTACTCGTTGTTTTTAAAAACATATGAAGTTTCTCAGTTAAAAGGATATGAACTTTTGACGCAATCAAGTGAGAATATGAAAATGTTCTTTTTAGGAAACATTGTTGCGTTTGTAGTTGCTATTATTGCTATAAAGTTTTTTATAGGAATCATCAAAAAATATGGTTTTAAACCTTGGGGATATTATCGAATCGTTGCAGGTGTTATCCTCTTAGCCTACTTTTCATTAAACAAATAAGATTTGAAAACTGCGGAAGATTATTTAGAAGGTCAAATACTTTTGATTGACAAACCTTTAACGTGGACTTCGTTTCAGGCCGTAAATAAACTCAAGTATATTTTAAAACGAGAATACAATCTTCCCAAGAAATTTAAAATTGGTCACGCTGGCACTTTAGATCCTTTGGCTACAGGTTTATTGATTATTTGCACTGGGAAATTCACCAAACGGATTACCGAAATTCAAAGTCAAGCCAAAGAATATACGGGCACAATTACTGTTGGCGCCACAACGCCATCCTATGATTTAGAAACTGAAGTTGATGCTACTTTTCCGACAGAACATATAACTGAATCGGTAATTAAAGAAACGGTAAAACAATTTCTGGGCGAAATCGATCAAAAACCACCGGTTTTTTCGGCAATAAAAAAAGACGGAAAACGTTTGTACGATCACGCTCGTGCTGGCGAAGCGGTAGAAATTGCCTTCCGAAAAACTACGATACATGAGTTTGAAATTACTCGAATTGCTTTGCCTGAAATTGATTTTAGAGTGAAATGCAGTAAAGGAACGTACATTCGTTCTTTAGCTTTTGACTTTGGAAAAGCACTGAATTCTGGAGCTTATTTATCCGCATTGCGAAGAACAAAAATTGGAGACTATTCCGTTACAAATGCTATTGTAGCTGATGTTTTTGAGCAGCAGCTAAATCAATGTTAGACATTAAGCCCATAATTTCTTTTTGTATAGACAACCCTTTGTCATGCAAATACCAAAGTTGCAAATTAGTTTTTGCAGTTTCGTCCACTATTCCATGTTTAGCTTTATAATCTATAATTAATTGTTTAGCTCCCATAGGTCTTGGTCCGAAATTACCTAAAACTTCTAATGTAGATTTATCAAGTATAAGTAATTTTGGAATTGATTTAGTCCCATTAGTTAAAAAAAGATTCATTAAATCTTCATTTTCATCTCGAAAAATAATTTTCAACTCAATTTTTTTTGAAACCTCGGCCATTTTATGAATCACAGGAAGTACTTGAGCGGCATCGCCACACCAACCTTCGGCTAGAATTAGCCAAATATAATCAGCTTTTAGTTGCGATAATTCTTGGGTAAACTCTGTTGTAATTTTTATCGTTTTTTCTAAACGATTCATTCGCGCTTCATTCAATTCAGAATAATGGGTCAGCGCTTCGCTTTGCTCATTTCCGGATGATTTGCCTTCTTTTAGTAAAGCTGAAACCTTATTTCTATAAGCTTCATAACTATAACTAAAACCTAAACTTTTCTTGATTATAGACACCATGATGTAAATTTTTCAGTGCAAAGTTACAAAGCAATAGCATAAAAAAATATGATATTTGTTATTAAACAATATTTTTATCAGATACCTTTAAAAAACAGAATATGTTTATATTTGCATCACAAAAAATTAACCCTAAAGTTGAGATTCTGAATTATTCCGAAGTATAGGAACAGAATAAATGACTTGAGCAAATCGAAAGAATTGCACAAATAAAACAATAACACAAGCCATGAAATACAAAAGAATTCTTTTAAAACTAAGCGGTGAAGCTCTAATGGGCGACAGACAATATGGTATTGACCCAAAACGATTAGCTGAATATGCCGATGAAATTAAAGAAATTCATTCAAAAGGTGTAGAAATTGCCATCGTTATTGGTGGTGGAAATATATTTAGAGGAATTGCTGGTGCCAGTAATGGGATGGATAGAGTGCAAGGCGATTATATGGGAATGCTGGCAACCGTAATCAATGGAATGGCTTTGCAAGGCGCACTAGAAGACAAAGGAATGTTGACCCGTTTGCAAACCGCATTAAAAATTGAAGCAATTGCAGAGCCGTATATCAAAAGAAGAGCCGTTCGCCATCTAGAAAAGGGAAGAATTGTTATTTTTGGTGCCGGAACTGGTAACCCTTATTTTACAACTGATACTGCTGCCGTACTTCGCGGTGTTGAAGTACATGCCGATGTAATTTTAAAAGGAACTCGAGTAGACGGAATATATGATTCTGACCCTGAAAAAAATGCTAATGCAGTAAAATTCGACAGTATCACTTTTGAGGATGTGATTAAAAAAGGGTTGAATGTTATGGACACGACAGCCTTTACCCTAAGTCAGGAAAATGCATTACCCATAGTTGTCTTTGACATGAATAAAAAAGGAAATCTTTTAAAAATATGTAACGGTGAAAATATTGGAACCGTAGTTAAAATATAGTCATTTTAGACTGCTTAGACATCTTAGACAAACTTAGAATCTAAGAAGTCTATAAATTTAACAATCTAAGAAAAATGGAAGAAATAGAATTTATTTTAGACAGTACAAAAGAATCAATGGCTGGTTCGATTGCACATTTAGAAAAAGAATTTTTAAATATTAGAGCTGGAAAAGCATCACCACAAATGTTGGGTAGTGTTTTTGTAGATTATTATGGTTCTCAAACGCCGCTTTCACAAGTCTCCAACGTGAATGTACCTGATGCGAGAACAATCACGATTCAACCTTATGAAAAGAGTATGTTGCAAACCATTGAAAAAGCAATTATGATTGCCAATCTTGGTTTCAACCCTATGAATAATGGCGAAAATATTATTATTAATGTTCCTGCTTTGACCGAAGAAAGAAGACGTGACTTGGTAAAACAATCCAAAGCCGAAGCCGAAGATGCTAAAATTGGAATCAGAAATGCTCGTAAAGATGCCAATACTGAGATAAAGAAGTTAGAAAAAGAAGGAACCTCTGAAGATATTTGCAAAACAGCAGAAGATGATATTCAAAAGTTAACCGATGCTTTTATTCGAAAAGTAGAAGAGCATCTGGCAGCTAAAGAAATCGAAATTATGAAAGTGTAAAGTTGTTAATTCAATATTAAATCCGTCTTGATATATCAAGACGGATTTTTTTATTGCTATTTTTGTTGAAACTTTTGAGCTAATTACTTTCTAATGAAGCGACTATTTGGATTGCTTTTCTTATTTACGTTGTCAATTCAAGGGCAAATACAAATCAATGGAATGGTTAAAGATTCCGACACAAAAAAGCCGTTAGCTTTTGCCACAATAACTGTCGAAAATGGCAGTTCGACTATAGCCGATGTTGACGGAAAATTTAATTTCACAATAACTTCGCAACCCAAAAAAATTACTATTTCGTATGTTGGTTTTGAATCAAAAGAAATTACCATTGTAGAGGAAAAGTCATATTATACTATTGCTCTTTTGCCTAAAATAGCCGAATTAAAAGAAGTTGCCCTTTCCAATCTGAATCCTGCCAATGCTATTATTACAAAAGTAATTCAACAAAAAAACAGTAATAATCCACAAAAAAAACTCAATAGTTTCCAATTCAAATCGTACAATAAACTACTAGTAACTGCCAATCCAGATTCTATTGTTGGTAAAATTGATACCGTTTTTGTAAATGCCGTTACAAAAGAGAAAATCTATTCTATAGATTCTTCAGCTTATAAATTCAAAAAAATTATCGACAAACAACATTTGTTTCTCACTGAAAAAGTGTCGCAATTTCAATTTGAAAAACCGCATCTAAAAGAAACTATTTTGGGAACCAAAATGGCTGGGTTTAAAGAACCTATTTATGAGTTTTTAGGTTTTAGTTTACAATCATTTTCTATTTATGATGACAAATACGAATTGTTTGAAACCAAGTATAAAAGTCCGATTGCCAATACTGCACTAGATGAATATCGTTATAAAATTTTAGATACAGTAGCTATTGATAATCGAGAAATTCTGGTATTGTATTTTAAGAATAAAAACGAAAAAGGGCTTGAAGGACTATTATATATAGACCAAGAGAATTATGCAGTAGCAAAAGCCATTATGCGAATAAGAGGTGTTCTAAACATTACTGGAATTCACGAATTTACCTATTTGACTAATGAAAAAATTTGGTTTACCATTCGTAAAAATTTTAAAATCGTCAAAGGAAAAAGCAAGGAACCGACTAAAGTATTAGGTGGAAGAATAGAATTTTCTGCAGAAAATGAAGATTCCAATTCTAAAAAATCGGCATCTGATTTTACGTATCTTTCTTCAACAATGACCGTATTTGATTTAGCAATAAATACCCCTATAAAAATTAAAAAATCTTCGGTTGCCATTGAGGTGAAAAACAATGCCAATACTAGAGACACTGTTTTTTGGAACCAAACTAGAACTGATAGTTTAGATACCAGAGGAGAAAGAACTTATTTGGTTTTAGATAGTATTGTCACTAAAGAAAACATTGAACGTAAAATTAAGTTTGGAAGAAAAGTAATTAACGGATATGCTCCTTTGGGTCCTTTCGATTTTGATTTGCGCTATCTATTAAGTTATAATAATTTTGAAGGTTTCCGTATAGGAATTGGTGGTATTACCAATGATTCGTTTTCTAAAATTGTTCGTGTAGAAGGGTATACTGCTTATGGCTTTAAAGACCAAACCATTAAATACAATTTTGGAACTGCAATTAGAATAGGAAACTTCTCTAATACCTGGATTGGCGGCTCTTATACAGATGATATTCGAGAGATTGCAAGTACTTCTTTTGCTACCGATAAAAGAGTATTTAAACTTTATGACCCGAGACCAATTAACATTAGTACGTTTTATAATCACAAAACGTGGCGTGGTCTTATTGAAACCAAAATTATTCCAAAAACAGAAACGATTTGGCAGCTTTCGGTTAGCGAAATTCAACCATTATTCAACTATACCTTTGCGTATAATGATTTTTTATACCGAGATTTCACAATGGCTACAGCCCTTTTTTCGATGCAATGGAATCCGTTTAGTGATTTTATGCAAACGCCCAATGGCAAGATCGAATATGAAAAACGGTTTCCGAAATTTTCCTTTCAGTTTACTAAATCATTGCCTAATTTCTTGGCGAATGATTTTGATTTTGGGAAGATTGATGCTCGAATTGAATATGAAAAGAAATATCTAAATGGTCAGAAATCGGCTTTTTTATTACAAGCAGGTATTGCTTTTGGAGCACTGCCATTAACCCACTTATACAATACATCTCCCAATAATTTAACCCGTGATAACCTACTACAAAGAATTACCATTGCGGGAAAAAACAGTTTTGAAACCATGTTTTTTAATGAATTCTTTTCGAGTGAGTTTGTGATGCTTCAATTGAAACATGGTTTTAAAAGAATAGCATTAATAAATAAAGTGAAACCATCATTAGTATTAGTAACTCGAATGGCATGGGGAAATATGCAACATCCTGAACGTCATATTGGAATTGAATACAAAACCTTAAACGAGGGCTATTTTGAATCTGGAATAGAACTGAATCAGATTTACAAAGGTTTTGGATTAACCGGATTTTATCGATATGGACCTAACCAATTGCCTCGATTTGAAGATAATTTAGCAGTGAAACTAAGTTTCGTTTTTGATTTTGGGTTGTAACAAATTTATTAATGAGTATTTATAGTTTAAATAACTACGGCTTAATAATCAATACTGATGGAATATCCGTCAACCAAGAAGTTTCCTCTTCAACTAACTTTTTCCAAGTTTCTAAACTAAAAATAATAAGATTTTGTTCTTGTAAAAAAGGTTTATTAATTTCGTTTGGATGAATAACCTCAATATTATCCTGATAGTTTTTTTGAACTGCAGACAACGCATTTTCAACGATAAAATTATTCTTTGTATGCTCGTTATTATCCAAAAGAGTAACATGTGAATTATTGTTGTAAATTAATTTTTGAGCATAATCTATCAGAAAAACATCGCCAACACTAAAGATTCCAACAAAAACTCTATCGATTTTTTGGATGTCTTTGTCAATTAAGATGCCCAGTGGTGTTTTTGTTTTAGAAATAATCAAACGGGTTCTGTCGTCAAAAGGCGAATTTTCAAACAATCCTTCTTTCCCAGTAAACTTGTCTAATAATCTATCTGGATTGATGATTCGAGTGGTAAAACCGAGCACTTTCCCTAATAAGGTACCTTCAAAAATAGATTTTCCTAAACCAACCAATACTAAATCATATTTTCCTTGATAAGCAATGTCAGCGATATCCGTTTCCATATCGTTTGTTGCCTTGAAAATTGTAGTTATTTTTTGTTCTAATTTTTTAGACTCTTTTACCATAGGTTCAAAAGTGAGCGTCTCGTATTCTTCCAAATTATACGAATGCATATCATCGCTCATGGTTAAGTGCATTGCGGTAATATTGGCTGTTTCAGTTTCCTTTTTAATAAAACTATTTGCTAAACGTAATAGAGACTTTCCCTTTTCATTATTGCCAAACGATATTAAAATATTGAAATCGGAGTTCTTTTTAACTTCTGATGGAATAATGACATCTTTGGTTTTAAATATAAAATTAATGAGATCTAAAGCTGGACCAGTCATAAATGTGGTTACCAAAGCCATAATTACCATCATGGTAAATACTTTAGGAGAAAGTACGCCAAGTTCGTAACCAATGTTTAATACAACTAATTCCATCAATCCTCTAGTATTCATCAAAGCCCCAATAGTTAAACTATCGCGCCAATTTTGTCCGACAAATCGAGCTGCTAAAGCACTTCCAAAGAATTTTCCAACAACCGCTACCGAAATAATACATCCGGTAACTTTCCATAAATAGATGTCATTTATCAATCCGATTTCGGTTCGCAATCCTGTAAAAACAAAAAATAACGGCAATAATAAAATTACAGAGACATCTTCTACCTTTTCGATAAAAATATTTCTAAATTTGGATATATCGGGCATAATTGCGCCCATCATAAAGGCCCCAAACAAGGCATGAATTCCAATAATTTCAGATAAATACGCAGAAACAATTAAGGTCAAAAGAAAAATAGCCACTACTGATTTCTTGATGTTACTTTTCTTAGCGTATAAATCTCCTACCCGTTTTAAAAACGGTTTTACAATTAAGAGCATAGCTAAAACATAGAGTAACGCCAATCCAATTACATACAAAGAGCTTACAAAACTCCCTGCTTTTACAATTGCGATTACTACGGCTAACAGACACCAAGCAGTAATATCATCGGCAGCAGCACACGTAATCACTATGGTTCCTAATCGTGTTTTATGAATACCGCGTTCTTGAACTATTCGAGCTAAAACAGGAAAAGCAGTAATGCTCATCGCAATTCCCATAAACAAGCTAAAGGATAAAAATTCAACTCCTTCGGGTGCAAATTGATGGTAGATATAATACGATAATCCAATCCCTAAAGCAAACGGAATTACTATACTGGCATGACTGATAACGACAGCTTCATTGGCTTTATTCTTAAGAACTTTTAAGTCTAATTCCATCCCTATTACGAACATGAAAAGTATTAATCCAATCTGGCTTAACAATTGAAGATTTCCAAGAGAAGCAACAGGAAAAAGTGCTTCTTTCATATCTGGGAAATACAGCCCAAAAAGAGAAGGACCAAGCACAATACCAGCAATAATTTCTCCTATAACCGAAGGCTGCCCTATTTTTCTGAAAATCCAGCCAAAAATTCGAGCGACCAAAACGATAGTAATGATTTGAAATAAAAGTAACGCTAACGGATGTTGTAAATTATGAAATAAAGAAGAAAGAAACTGAACCCATTGACTGTCAGTTGATGATGGAGAAACTATTTTTCTGCCAACCTCCAACAATTTACCTTGCTCAACAATCCTGTACATCAAATAGATGAATCCGCTTGTAACGACAATATAAAACAAAGAGTTTTTTAAATTTCTCATCTAAAAATAGTTGCTACTTATACCTACAAAGATGCAAAAAAGCAATGTACTTTTTTATTTTTTTTTGGCTATTTACAAAAATTTAAACCCTAATCATAAATCCTCATTAAATTAAAGAAAACTTTGTTATTTTTCAATCTTTCTATTTGTGGTTTTGTTTACCTTTGCAACCCGTTTTAGGTTATATGAAAAAGTTGTTAGGTATTGGTTTTTGGGAATTAATCGCCCGAATTATTCTCAGAAATAGAGTAATTATTTTAACAAGTATTGTTTTAATTACAATTTTGTTAGCGTTTCAGTGGAAAGACATCAAGTTTACCCAAACCGAAGCCAACTTAATTCCGGCCGATGACAAAGTCAATGTAGATTACCAAAAGTTTCTATATCATTTTGGAGAAGAAGGAAACCTAATTGTAGTTGCTACTAAAGACAAAAAACTATTTACGCCAAAAGTATACAAAGCCTGGAGCGTTTTAATGACTGAAATCCAATCGGATAAAGAGGTAAGTTTAGTTGTTTCTATTGATAACCTGCAAAAATTAATCAAAAACGATACTCTAGAAACTTTTGAATTGAAACCTTTGGTTGACAAAAGTAAAGTTACTGACGAGAATTACTTACTACAAACTAAAACAGAATTATTTACGAAGTTGCCTTTCTATGAAGGACTTCTTTATAATAAAAAATCGGGTGCCGTTCGTTCTGCAATTTATTTAGACAAAAAAATAGTCAATACTAAAAAACGGAAAGATTATGTGTTGAATGTGCTTATTCCGAGATTAGAAAAATTTCAATCCGCAACCGGAATAACACTTCATACTTCTGGAATGCCTTATATTCGAACACTTAATGCCAAAACCATTATTGACGAAATCGGATTGTTTATAGGTGCTGCTTTGTTAATTACGTCACTTATTTTCTTTTACTTTTTCCGTTCCTTCCGGGCAACTATAATTTCCTTAATTGTGGTTATTATTGGTGTAATGTGGTCTTTCGGAATTATGGGTGCATTGGGTTATGAAATTACGGTACTTACTGCTTTGGTTCCTACTTTAGTGATTGTAATCGGAATACCCAATTGCATTTTCTTTATCAATAAATACCATCAAGAATATCATAAACACGCCAATAAAGCTAAAGCATTACAACGTGTAATTACCAAGACGGGTACGGCAACTCTTATGACTAATATTACAACAGCCGTTGGATTTGCAACGTTTATTGCCACAAATAATGTTCTTCTAAGAGAGTTTGGTGTAGTCACAACTCTTAATATTTTGGTTATTTACTTTTTGAGTTTGTTATTAATTCCAATCTTTTTTAGTTACATCCCACCGCCAATACCAAGGCATCTTGGACACCTTGAAAGAGAATCGCTTACAAAATTTTTAAGATGGATTGTAAACACCGTAAAATACAATAGAATTGGAGTATATATTACTGCCGTATGTTTGTTAGTTTTCGGGATTATAGGAATTGAGAAAATTAAGGTTTCAGGCAGTATCATTGAAGACATGCCTAAAAACACTACTTTTTTTGATGACATTCGTTTCTTCGAAAAAGAATTTAACGGTGTGATGCCTTTGGAAATTATGATTGACACCAAACGAAAAAATGGCGCCATGAAGCTTTCTAATTTAAGAAAAATGGAAGAATTAGAACGAACAATTACTGATATTCCCGAACTTTCTAAGCCATTATCTATAGTAAATATTGCTAAAAGTTTTAATCAAGCGTATTACAATGGCAATCCCGATTTTTATGCGTTACCTTCACCTAATGAAGAGTTTGCCTTACTTCCTTATATTAAAAATTCATTAAAAAACTCGAAAGACAATCAACTAAAAAGCTATATTTCATCTGACGGAAGTGTGGTTAGGATTACTTCCTTTATTAAAGACGAAAATGGCGAAAGAATGGAAGCCATTGAATCACACATTCGAAATAAAACCAACAAATTATTTCCTTCTCCAAGATATGAAGTAATTATTACCGGAAAACCTTCTGTGTTTCAAAAAGGAACCCAATATTTACTAGATAACTTGTTGTCTTCTTTGCTCTTTGCCTTCTTTTTGACTGGGGCTTTGGTGGCAATTATGTTCCGTTCCTTCAAAATGGTGTTGGTTTCTATTATCCCTAATTTGTTACCATTACTTATGACCGCAGGTTTGATGGGTTTTTTAGGAATTCCGTTAAAACCATCAACTTTATTGGTCTTTGGCATTGCTTTTGGTATGTCGGTAGATGATACCTTGAGATTCTTGGCACAGTATCGATTAGAACTTTCGAGAAACGAATGGAGAATCAAAAAATCGGTGTTTGCTACTTTTGATGATGCCGGAATCAGTATGTTCTACACTTCAATTGTATTGTTCTTTGGGTTCTCTGTTTTTATGTTATCCAGTTTTGGAGGAACAGTAGCACTAGGTGGTTTAGTTGCGCTAACTTTATGTTTCGGAATGTTATCCAACTTGGTTTTATTACCATCATTAGTATTAACTCTGAATAAAAGATTGGCTAATGAACAAGAACTTCCTGAACCAACAATTGATATCTTAGAACGTTCGGATGAAGAGATAGATGAACTAGAAAAAAACAATATTTAATTTATATTTGCGTTTAGATTATTAGGATTGAATTTCATTCTAAAAAAACTAAATATTAAATCCTTATTTAAAATGAAACATACAAAAGTAAAAAGCTTACTTAGCAGTGAAACCACTTTATCAGAAGTAAATGCAAAAGGTTGGGTAAGAACTTTTAGAAACAATCAATTTATCGCGTTGAACGATGGTTCGACTATTAACAATATTCAGTGTGTTGTCGATTTTGAAAACACGGCTGAAGAAACCTTAAAAAGAATTACCACCGGTGCTGCAGTTTCCGTAACTGGCGCTTTGGTAGAAAGCAAAGGTGCTGGTCAGAAATATGAAATTCAGGTTTCTAAATTAGAAATTTTAGGCGATTCCGATGCCGAGAAATTCCCAATGCAACCGAAGAAACACACCTTAGAATTTCTAAGAAACAATGCTCATTTAAGAGTTCGAACCAATGCTTTTGGAGCCATTATGCGTGTGCGTTCTGTCTTGGCTCATGCGGTTCATACGTATTTTCAAGAAAAAGGATTTGTATATGTAAATACGCCAATTATTACCGGTGCTGATGCTGAAGGTGCAGGCGAAATGTTTCAGGTAACTTCCTTACCATTAGAAAATTTACCTAAAAATGAAGACGGAAACATCGATTTCAAAAAAGATTTTTTCGGAAAGCATACTAACTTAACCGTATCGGGTCAATTAGAAGCGGAAACTTTTGCGATGGCATTAGGTCAGGTATATACTTTTGGACCAACCTTTAGAGCTGAGAATTCAAACACTTCTCGTCACCTAGCTGAATTCTGGATGATTGAGCCAGAAGTAGCTTTCAATGATTTGAATGACAATATGGATTTGGCAGAAGAGTTTATTCAATATGTCATAAAGTACACCCTAGAAAAATGTCCAGAAGATTTAAAGTTTCTTGAAAGTCGTTTATTAGAGGAAGAAAAATCAAAACCTCAAGCAGAACGTAGTGAAATGACTTTAGTAGAGAAATTAAACTTTGTGCTTGAAAACAACTTCAAACGAGTTTCGTATACAGAAGCTATAGATATTTTACGTGATTCAACACCCAATAAAAAGAAAAAATTTCAATACCTTATTAACGAATGGGGTGCTGACTTACAATCGGAACACGAACGTTATTTAGTAGAAAAACACTTTAAATGTCCCGTAATATTATTTGACTATCCTGCCAATATCAAGGCGTTTTACATGCGTTTGAATGATAACACTGAACCCGGAAAAGAAACGGTTCGCGCTATGGACATTTTATTTCCAGGTATCGGAGAAATTGTAGGCGGTTCACAACGAGAAGAACGTTATGATGTTTTGGTCGAAAAAATGAAAAAACTAGGCATTGAAGAAGAAGAACTTTGGTGGTATTTAGATACCCGAAAATTTGGTACAGCAATTCACTCCGGTTTTGGATTAGGATTTGAAAGATTGGTATTATTTGTAACCGGAATGACTAATATTCGCGACGTAATACCGTTTCCAAGAACACCTCAAAATGCAGAATTTTAAAGATGTTTATAGTTTATGGTTTGTAGTTTAGAGTTAACTATAAACCATCAACAACAAACCACAAACAACTATGTTAAAACAGTTCCTGAATCTAAAATTATCACAAAAATTATCACCTCAGCAAATTCAGTTGATGAAGTTGATACAATTGCCTACGCAGGCATTTGAGCAACGACTCAAAGAGGAAATGGTAGAAAATCCTGCTTTGGAAAGTGGTAAAGAAGAGGAAGAACTTTATGAAAAAGATGAGTTTGACAACAATGATGATTATGAAGATTATGAAGGAAACGAAAACATTGATGCCGCCGAAATCAACATAGACGAATATTTAAGTAACGATGAAACTCCAGAATACAAACTTCAAGCCAACAATTATAGCGATGACGACGAAGATCGTGAAATTCCGTTTGCTGCTGCCACTAGTTTTCATCAAGATTTAATTAATCAGTTAAATACTTTTGTTTTGTCTGATGAGGAACATGATATTGCTGAATTTCTAATCGGTAGTATTGATGATGATGGTTATTTGCGAAGAGAAATTCAAGATATCGTAGATGATATGGCATTTACACAAGGTATTTATACCGATGAAAAAAGGGTTGAAAAAATGCTTCTCATCATTCAAGATTTAGAGCCCGCAGGTGTTGGAGCTCGAAATTTAAAAGAATGTCTATTATTACAACTCCGTCATAAAACTCCAACTGAATATGTTGATTTAGCCATTCGTATTATTCAAAATGAATTTGATGCGTTTTCAAAAAAACACTACGAAAAATTATTAACTATTTATGATATTTCTAAAGAGCAACTCAAAAAAGGGATTGAAGAAATTGAAAAGTTAAACCCAAAACCAGGTGGAGCTTTTGACAGCAGCAGCCGTGTAGTAGAACAAATTGTTCCAGACTTTGCCATTAGAATTGTTGATGGCGAATTAGAACTGACGTTAAATGGTAGAAATGCCCCAACATTGCATGTTTCGAAAGATTATCAAGAAATGCTGCAAACCTATAAAGTGTCTAAAGAGAAATCGCATTCTCAAAAAGATGCGGTGCAGTTTATCAAACAAAAACTAGATTCTGCCAAATGGTTTATTGATGCCATTAGACAACGTCAGGAAACACTTTTCGTCACTATGAATGCTATTATGCATTTTCAACAGGAATATTTTCTTGACGGTGAAGAAACAAAATTAAGACCGATGATTTTAAAAGATGTTGCCGATTTGGTGGGTTTAGATATTTCTACCGTTTCACGTGTAGCCAATAGCAAATATGTTGAAACTCCCTATGGTACGAAATTGGTAAAGGAATTCTTTTCTGAATCGATGAAAAATGATCAAGGCGAAGATGTTTCTACACTCGAAATCAAAAAAATTCTAAAGACAGTTATAGAAGAAGAAGATAAAAGCAAACCGTTGCCTGATGATCAGCTCGCTGAAATCTTAAAAGAGAAAGGTTATCCTATTGCACGAAGAACGATTGCCAAGTATAGAGATTTACTTGATATCCCAGTGGCGCGAATGCGTAAAAAGATTTAAAAAAGTTACTTTTGAAAAAAATTCTTCCTTTTTTTTCTTATGCCTTTCATCCTATTTTCATTCCGCTTTTAGGTACTGTTTTTTATGTATTACTTGATCGTAACTATTTTACATTCCCACACTATTTGATTCTGTTTTTACAAATAATAATCATTACCATTTTATTACCTGTTGCCTTTTTCTTTCTATTGAGAACCTATGGTAAAATTGACTCCGTAATGCTTTCTGATATTTCACAGCGTAAAATACCATTAGTATTACAACTCATGCTTTTTATAGTTTTAATTCAAAAAAGTATCACTTTTGAGCGATTTCCAAGTTTGTATTTATTCTTTGCTGCTGGAATTATTAGTACTGTTTTGGCATTTCTGTTTTTATATTTAAAAATTAAAGCCAGTATTCATATGATTGGAATTAGTGCGCTAACCGTATTTATTATCGGATTAAGTATTCATAACGAAATCAATACGATCAATTTAGTTGCTTTTTTTATTATTATGAATGGTTTAGTCGCTTCGTCACGTTTGGTAATGAATGCCCATTCGAATACAGAATTGATGATTGGCTTTTTTTGTGGTGCAATTCCACAAAGCATTCTCTTTTATCTTTGGTTATAAAATGTAGAACATCATTCCAAAATTGGCTGTATTCATATCTATAGAGTCATTCCCAATTTTTGCAGAAGGTTTAAGTAAAGGATTTAGTCCGTAATAGGCATAGAAATTCCAGGTATTCCAACCGAAAGCCAAATATACTCCATAGTGTAACTGATTAAAATCTTTATTATTGGTGACTTTAAAATTTTCAGTAGAGGTGACTGATGTGTATTCATCATAAATAAGATAACTCAATTTAACCCCAGTATGAATCCTCCAAAACGCATGACTTTGTGGTGTAGAATTTCTCCATCGAAATTCTAAAGGCAAATCAATATAATGAAGTGAAAACTTATTTTTAGTAATCGTAACATCTGAATTAAAAACTTCATAGGAATAAACTCCGTTAGAACTTCCTATTTTCAAATTGTGGTTATAAATCCCTAAACTATAACCTAAACCTGTAGCAAAGGCAAAAGTTCTTTTTTTATTTATAGGCATATCTCTCAAAAAACCTAAAGCAAAACCTGGAGAAAACTTGTTTTGAGTTATTCCTTCTGAACGTCTCTGTAGTGCATTATAACTGATGTTCAAATAAAACTGGTCTTCACGATATAAGGAATCTATGGCATCAAAATCAATATCTTTTTGTTGGGCATTGAGGCACAAAGAGAAAAAAAATGTTATGATGAAAAGATAGTTTCGCATACCGTTTTAAGGAAAAAAGCAGAGAGGATGGGATTCGAACCCACGATACAGTTACCCATATACAAACTTTCCAGGCTTGCTCCTTCAACCACTCGGACACCTCTCTAATTGCATTGCAAAGAACAACAAATTTTTTCAGTAAAAAAAGCTAGAATACTAATTTGTTAGAGCATTTCACCGCGCAGTGATGTCTCAAAAATAGTTTTAAAAACCGTTGGCGCTACCTTTTGACCCAAAAGGTACATAAGTTTGGTAATAGCGGCTTCTGTAGTAATATCTTTCCCTGAAATGACCCCTATTTTTTTTAATTGTGAACTGGTTTCGTATTGACCCATATTCACACTTCCTCCCGGGCATTGTGTAACATTGATGATAAGCAAACCGTTTTTGATAGCTTTTCTTAATGTATTTACAAACCAATCATCTGTTGGCGCATTTCCAGAACCATAGGTTTCCAGAATCATTCCTTTCAAATTCGGAATAGCAATTATCGCTGATAAAACAGACTCTGTAATACCCGGAAACATTTTCACTACCACCACATTTTGATCTAAATTTTTATGAACTAGTAACTTTTTACCTTTCTGACTTTTTAATGCCAAATTAGAGTTTATATTTAAGTGCACTCCCGACTCTGCTAAATGAAGATAATTGGGAGATGCAAAAGCATTAAAATGTTCAGCATTTATTTTTGTAGTCCGGTTACCTCGGTATAATTTGTATTCAAAATACAAACAAACTTCCTGTATTACTGGTTTTCCTTTTTCTTGTAAAGAAGCAATTTGAATAGCCGTAATAAGGTTTTCTTTAGCATCTGTTCTTAAATCTCCTATGGGCAATTGAGAACCCGTAAAAATAACTGGTTTTCCTAAATTTTCTAGCATAAAACTCAATGCTGAAGCTGAATAGGACATCGTATCCGAACCATGAAGCACTACAAAACCATCAAAATCAGCATATCTTTTTTCAATAATTTCGGCTATTTCAATCCATTTTTCAGGATTAATGTTCGAGGAATCAATTGGCTTTTTAAAAGAAATTGTTTCAATTGTACAATCCAAATGTTTGAGTTCAGGGATTTTTTGCAATAATTGTTTAAAGTTGAACGCTTTTAAAAAACCCGTTTCAAAATCTTTAATCATACCGATGGTTCCACCAGTATAAATTAGAAGTATGTTTGGTTTAGATACCATTCTAGTATTTAGATTTATTAACTACAGGGTTGGCATACATAGCGAGAAAACTCTCGACCATCAAAGGATTATTTTGGTCAATTTTCATTTCTAATCTTCTTTCAAAAAGAGATTTTTCATCCTCGGTATAATATCTTTTATAGGTATTTGTTTTGTATAATAAATCGTAAGCAATATAATTGGTAGGCCACAACATATAGCTTTGTAAAATAGAATCGTCTATAGCTTGAGCCACAGCTTGAATTTGCTTGTTATTATTATCAAACTCTTGACCAATACTCTCTAACTCTTTATTCAAAACGTCACCAACATGAATGTGAATGCGCTTCTTTTGACCTATAATTCCGCTTAATAACGTAACAAAATCTTCGTTTTTTTCTTTGATGTAAATTTCATCATTGGCTTCAGCAATTAGCTGCGGCATTTTAAGAGCATCTGTGGGATCATATTCATACGAAATTGAAACTGGGACAATTTTGATTTTCTTAAAATAATCCATTAAGTTAGCATCGTCTGAACCCATGGCAAGCATTTTTAACACCCCCGAATGTGTTGCGTCATTACCATCTTTGGTTCTTCCTTCACGCTGTGCAATCCACACCGAACGGTTTTCGCGCAACAATAATTGTCCAATATATTCTGCCATTAATTTAGAACTCTGTAGCAATTCTCTTGGTGATAAACCACGCTGTACTAAAAAATTTCTATTTAATTTTGCTAGTGTATTCATAAAATCGCGCTTCACCAAATTATCTCCAATGGCAGAAGCAGTCATCACTAATCCGTGTTCAAACAAGCATGCGTTCAATAAAGAAGTATCTAAAATAATATCTCTATGGTTGGAAATAAAAAGATATGAAGTGTTTTTTTCTAATGTATCAAAACCCGAAGTTGATAAGCCATCCGAACTCTTCTCCAATACTTTTTTCAGCGCTTTATAAATAAAATTGCATTGAAAATCTCGAATAGAATGGGTTCTTTTGAGCTGTTCTTTCCATATTTCATCATCAAGTTCAGGGAAAGTAAAATTCATTATTGCCTTCATCATAGGATGATTTACCGCTGAATGAATTGCTTCATTTACTTCGGCATCATAATAAGGTCGAATTGTATCAAATTTGTGCATCTTGGCTTACGCTTTTGAAAGACAAAAGAACAAAAAAAAAGTCAATTCAAGTGGATAATAAAATTAAATCCCAAAAATGCTTTTTGAATTCTCTGTAGTGATTTGCGCAATTTCTTCAATGGGCAATTGGTAAATCTGTGCCAATTTTTCAGCTACCAATTTAGTATAACTACTTTCGTTTCTTTTCCCCCGAAAAGGAACGGGTGCCAAATAAGGTGAATCGGTTTCGAGAACAATATGACGTAAATCAATTTCCTTTAAAAATTGGTCTATTTTTCCGTTTTTAAACGTTGCCACACCACCAATTCCGAGCTTCATATTCAAATCGATGGCTCTTTTAGCTTGATGAATATCTCCTGCAAAACAATGAAAAATTCCAAATAAATCACTTGCACGCGCGCCATCCAACACTTCAAAAACTTCATCAAACGCTTCGCGGCAATGAATATTGATGGCCAATTTATATTTTTTAGCTAATTGAATTTGATGCTGAAAAGCTTCCTGTTGAATTTTCAACGTAGTTTTGTCCCAATACAGATCAACTCCGATTTCACCGATTGCGTAAAACTTCTTTTTCTTTAATTCGTTTTCTACATGTGCTAATTCTTCTGGGTACGTTTCTGGCTTAACATAACACGGATGCAAACCCATCATCAGAAAAATATTTTCAGGAAACTGAGATTCTAAATCATACATTTTTTGGGTATAATTGGAATCAATAGACGGCACAAAAAATCGTGAAACTCCGGCATCAATAGCTCGTTGAATCATTTCGGTTCGATCTTGGTCAAATTCTTCGGAATATAAATGAGTATGAGTATCTGTAAAAATCATAATGTTGTTTAGGTGACAAAGTTTATAAAAAAAATCAGTTATACAAGTCTTAAGGCAAAGATTACTATCGTTTTTTGAATTACATTTGACATCATTTTGCATATATGAAACATCTTCAGGAGCTACTCAAAAAAGAAAAGTATAAAAAAATAAACTTTAAGGTTTCTAAGACGCAACATTTGCTCATTAAAGCAAGTATCAACGGTGTATCGGGGAATTTTATTTTAGACACAGGTGCTTCAAACAGTTGTGTGGGTTTTGAGGGCATAGAAAAATTTGACTTAAAAGCGGGGAAATCGAAAACCAAAGCTTCGGGCGCTGGCGCAACCGGAATGTTTACACAGTTGGCAAAGAATAATTCATTGAAAATAGGGCGCTGGAAAACTGAAGAATTTCATTTAGTCATTTTTGACATGTCACATGTAAATCAAGCGTTGCAACAATACAAAGCCAAACCCGTTCAAGGCATTATTGGTGCTGATGTTTTGTTAGAAGGCAAAGCGATTATTGATTATTACAATCACTGTTTGTATTTGAAGTAGCCTTTTTATTTAAAGAATAATACGCAATAATTGTACTCAATAACATCAAAAAACTACCTAAAATAAAGGGTGCTCCAGGCAGTTGAAACGGCGCTTCTTTGTGTGTAAAAAAGTAAAAGGTATTGGTCATCATAGGTGGCCCAATAATAGCCGAAGCACTCATTAAACTCGCCATTGTTCCTTGAATTTCTCCTTGTTCATTAGCTGGTACTTTACCAGAAACTACGGATTGCAATGCTGGTCCCGCAATTCCACCAAGGCAATAGGGAATCAAAAACACAAACATCATCCAACTATGAGTAGCAAAAGCAAAAAGCAACATCCCAACGGTATAAAGTGCTAAGCCTATATAGATACTTTTCTCATTTCCTAATCTTGGACTTGTCCAACGAATTAATCCGCCCTGTACTAATCCGACTAAAAGTCCAACTACACCCAATGAAATTCCAACCATTTTTTCATCCCAATTGAAACGGTACATCGTAAAAAAACTCCAATTGCTATGCACGGCATGTGAACCAACATACAAAAGGAAAATGGCAATTATTAGTGGAATTAAAGAAGGATATTTTTTTAATCTCAAAAAAGCCGTAATAGGATTAGCGCGCTTCCATTCAAAAGCTCTCCGGTTTTCTTTAGACAAAGATTCGGGTAAAATAAAATAACCGTATAAGAAGTTTAAAAAACATAAAATAGCAGCAGCATAAAACGGCACTCTAGAGCCAAACTGCCCCAACAATCCGCCAATTACAGGACCAATAATAAAGCCCAATCCAAAAGCAGCACCAATCATTCCGAAGTTTTTAGCTCTGTTTTCGGGTGTGCTAACATCAGCAATATAGGCAGAAGCAGTTGTAATACTAGCACCCGTTAAACCCGCAATAATTCTCCCAACAAACAACCAAATAATGGTTGGCGAAAAAGCCAATAAAAGATAATCTAAAGCAAAAGTAAAAAGCGAAATCAAGATGATAGGTCTTCTCCCATATTTATCACTTAGATTCCCAATTAGCGGAGCGAAAATAAATTGAGTAAAAGCATACGCAAAAGTCAACCAACCACCATATTTTGCTGCTTCACTGATGTCACCTTGAATAAGTTCTGAAATAAGTTTCGGGATCACCGGAATAATGATTCCCCAACCGGTAATATCAATCAGCATCGTAATAAAAATAAAGCCGATGGCTGCTTGTTTTTTGTTTTGTTTCATAAAATAGTTTTTAGCTTCGCTCAATTCGGCATTTCCGCTCGGGTGGGCGTGTCCCACCAAGGCGGGCCGCGCTGTCCGCAGTGCAAGGCACTTTGCTCCCATCGCTCACGCGGTATGCAAAGAAAAGAAAAATCCCGTTCGAAAAACAAACGGGATTCAAATATATAGGCGCCTCATCCGAGGCGGAAGAAATCCTTAAAGCTCTAACGCTTTTTTAGGATTGTTATCCATCAATATTTCTACTGGATTTTCTAATGCTTCTTTTACAGCCACCAAGAATCCAACCGACTCACGTCCGTCGATAATTCGGTGGTCATAAGATAAGGCGACAAACATTACCGGTGCGATAACAATTTGACCGTTTTTCACAATCGCTCTTTCTACCACATTGTGCATGCCCAAAATACCTGATTGCGGTGGATTGATAATTGGCGTACTCAACATACTTCCGAAAACACCACCATTAGAGATAGTGAAGGTTCCACCTGTCATTTCATCAACCGTAATTTGACCATCGCGCGCGCGGATTGCTAATCGTTTGATTTCAGCTTCTACACCACGGAACGACAATAATTCTGCATTACGCATAACCGGAACCATCAGACCTTTTGGTCCTG
>CANHWG010000036.1 GCA_947464335.1 Flavobacteriaceae bacterium | reverse complement strand
ATACGCTTTGTCAACGCTCATTCCAGGAATAGAATCTTTTTCTAAATCGAGATGACTCCAACGTTGCATTTGGCTTTCACTTAAAGGAGATTTTTTAGTAAAGATTTGCGTTGGTTCTTGGGCAAAAATGGTTGATGCAAACAAAGACGCTAAAAGAAATTGATAGACTTTCATATTATTTAAAAATTTAAAAAGTAGGTGTAAAAGTATTAGGTTTTGATAAAGAGATAAATACGATTAACACTATGTTATGATATCTTCACAATGAAAAACCTCCTTAAGTCGAATTCCTTTTTCGGTATTTTCTACCGTAATAATTGGGTTGTGAGCGTCATGTTCTAACCATAGGTAGTAATTGTTTTCTGCTGCGGCTTGAAGAAATTTCGATTTTTCAGGCATTGTTAATAAAGGCCGTGTGTCGTAACCCATTACATAAGGTAAGGGTAAATGTCCAGCTGTAGGAATTAAATCGGCACAAAAGACTATGGTTTTATCTTGATATTTAATATGCGGTATCATCATTTTTTCGGTGTGCCCATCTACATAAAAAATAGCAAAATCCATTTCTTTGGCAAATCCGAAATCGCTATCGGGTCTTTGAATGAAATTTAATTGACCACTTTGCTGCATCGGTAAAATATTTTCGGAAAGGAAAGAAGCTTTTTCACGAGAATTAGGTTTGGTTGCCCATTCCCAATGATTATCATTCGTCCAAAATTTGGCATTCTTAAATGCTACTTCATAACCTGTTCGGTCTTTATTCCAATGCACACTTCCGCCACAATGATCAAAATGCAAATGAGTCATAAAAACATCTGTAACATCATCGCGATGAAAACCATATTTTGCCAGCGATGCATCCAAAGAATGTGTTCCCCAAAGCGAATAATAACTAAAAAACTTCTCTGATTGTTTGTTCCCCATACCGTTATCAATCAAAATTAATCTTTTCCCATCTTCAATAAGTAGGCATCTCGCAGCTATATCAATCAAATTATTGTCGTCTGCCGGATTCGTTTTGTTCCAAATGGTTTTAGGCACCACGCCAAACATAGCGCCACCATCGAGTTTAAAATTGCCTGCTTCAATGGGATAAATTTTCATTTTTTAATGTTTTTACAAATTTATAGAAATAAAAATCATTTTTCTCTATTCACCCATTCGTTATAAAAATGTTATAGTTGCTAGAAAAAAAGGATATTTACACTAACTTTGCGCATTATTTAGACAAAATTAAAATAAGCTATGATTAAAGTATCTGATGACGCAAGTAAAAAAATCGTTTCGATGATGCAGGAAGACGGTTTTGATGCAGCCAAAGATTACGTTCGTGTAGGCGTAAAAAGCGGTGGTTGCTCAGGTTTGTCATATGAATTAAAATTTGATAAAGAACTCGGGGAAAACGATAAAGTTTTTGAAGACAATAGCGTGAAAATAGCCGTAGAAAAAAAATCATTTCTCTACTTAGCAGGAACAATACTTGAATTTTCGGGCGGATTAAACGGAAAAGGATTTGTGTTTAATAATCCAAACGCATCCAGAACCTGTGGATGTGGAGAATCGTTTTCACTTTAGTCGAATGTCGAAAGTCATCAAGTTGAAAGATTTGAGTTGGCTTTAAGACTTTAGACTTTTTAACATTAAGACTAAAAAAATGTCAAAATATACAGAGGAAGACTTAAAAGTCGAATTAGAAAATAAAGAATACGAATACGGTTTTTATACAGATTTAGATTCGGAAACTTTTCCTATTGGGCTAAATGAAGATATCGTACGAGCCATTTCTAAAAAGAAAGAAGAGCCACAATGGATGACCGATTGGCGCATAGAATCTTTTAGAGCTTGGCAGGAAATGATTGAGCCAGAATGGGCCAATGTACACTATGAAAAACCCGATTTTCAAGCCATTTCGTATTATTCAGCACCCAAAAAAGCAGATCCCAATAAAACCTTAGACGATGTTGATCCTGAATTACTAGCCATGTATAAAAAGCTAGGAATTTCTATTGATGAACAAAAGAAGTTGAATAATGTTGCTATGGATATTGTAGTTGATTCCGTTTCGGTGGCAACCACTTTCAAGAAAACGTTAGCCGAAAAAGGCATTATTTTTATGAGTATTTCCGAAGCCATTCGGGAGTATCCTGATTTAGTTCAGAAATATTTAGGAACGGTTGTGCCTCAAAGAGATAATTTTTATGCCGCTTTAAACTCGGCTGTGTTTTCCGATGGTTCTTTCTGTTACATTCCCAAAGGCGTTCATTGTCCGATGGAATTATCTACCTATTTTCGAATCAACCAAGCCGGAACAGGTCAATTTGAAAGAACATTATTAATTGCGGATGAAGGTAGTTATGTTTCGTATCTTGAAGGTTGTACCGCTCCAAGTCGGGATGAAAATCAATTGCACGCCGCAGTCGTAGAACTGATTGCTTTAGACAATGCCGAAATAAAATATTCTACTGTTCAAAACTGGTATCCAGGAAATAAAGAAGGAAAAGGTGGTGTTTTCAATTTTGTTACTAAAAGAGGAATTTGCGAAAAAAACGCAAAAATCTCTTGGACACAAGTAGAAACAGGTTCAGCCATTACTTGGAAATATCCATCGGTTGTGTTAAAAGGCGATAATTCGATTGGAGAATTTTATTCCATAGCAGTGACCAATAATCATCAACAAGCCGATACGGGAACCAAGATGATTCACTTGGGTAAAAATTCTAAATCAACTATTATATCAAAAGGAATTTCGGCAGGAAAATCACAAAATAGTTACCGTGGTTTGGTTCGAATTAGTGCCAACGCTGATAATGCTCGTAACTTTTCGCAGTGTGATTCGTTGTTAATGGGCAATAATTGCGGCGCTCATACCTTTCCGTATATCGAAAGTAAAAACGCATCGGCTATAATTGAACACGAAGCAACGACATCTAAAATAGGTGAAGACCAGGTTTTCTATTGTAACCAACGAGGTATTCCAACCGAAAAAGCTATTGCTTTAATCGTAAACGGTTTCAGTAAAGATGTTTTGAATAAGTTGCCAATGGAATTTGCCGTAGAAGCACAAAAATTATTAGAAATTTCATTGGAAGGTTCTGTAGGATAATTTGTAAATGAGGTAATTTGAAAATTTGAAAATGGAAACCAAAGACAATGTAATTATTAAATCAACCTTTCAGTTTGCTTTAGATATTGTAAAATATTGTGAAAGTTTGCAAGAAGATAAAAAATTTATAATTGCTAATCAACTTCTAAAATCAGGAACATAAATTGGAGCGAATATTAGAGAAGCTCAAAACGCAGAAAGTAAGGCTGATTTTATACATAAGTTTAAAATTTAAGCAAAAGAAATTGAAGAGAAGATTTACGGGTTAGAACTCTGTAAATATTCAGAAAATTATCCAGATACAGATAATTTAAATCAACAAATAAATAATATTTCAAGAATAGTTAACAAAATAATAATAACTTCAAAACAAAAATAAACTTGGAATCTCCAAATTTCCAAATTATCAAATTTCCAAATTAATTATGTTACAAATTACAAACTTACACGCAAGTGTCGAAGATAAAGAGATTTTAAAAGGCATAAACTTAACGGTTAATGCTGGAGAAGTTCATGCCATCATGGGGCCAAATGGTGCCGGAAAAAGCACTTTAGCGTCTATTATTGCAGGAAATGAAAATTATGAAGTTTCAGATGGTGCCATTCTTTTAGAAGGCGAAGACATTTCAGAATTGGCTCCCGAAGAAAGAGCACACAAAGGAGTTTTCTTGTCGTTTCAATATCCAGTTGAAATTCCGGGTGTTTCGGTGACTAATTTCATGAAAACCGCTATCAACGAAAGCCGAAAAGCCAACGGAAAAGAAGAAATGCCAGCGAATGAAATGCTAAAATTAATTCGGGAAAAATCAGAGTTATTAGAAATAGACCGCAAGTTTTTATCACGTTCGTTAAATGAAGGATTTTCTGGAGGAGAAAAGAAACGTAATGAGATTTTCCAAATGGCAATGCTAGAACCAAAATTGGCCATCCTTGACGAAACTGATTCAGGTTTGGACATCGATGCTTTGAGAATTGTTGCCAACGGTGTTAATAAATTAAAAAGTAAAAACAATGCCGTAGTTGTGATAACGCATTACCAAAGATTATTGGATTATATCGTTCCCGATTATGTTCATGTTTTAATGGATGGTAAAATCGTAAAATCAGGCGGAAAAGAACTGGCTTACGAGCTAGAAGAAAAAGGATACGATTGGATTAAAGCTGAACTAGTTTAATCGTTTATAGTTTTTAGTTTGTGGTTAAAGCAACCATAAACAATAAACAACAAACCATAAACAACAATAATGGATTTAAAAGAAAAACTTATATCATCGTTCATGGCATTTGAAGAGCAAATAGATGTTCATTCAGAACTTTACGACGTGCGTACTTCAGCTATAAAAAACTTTGAAAACAAAGGTTTCCCAACCAAAAAAGAGGAAGCATGGAAATATACTTCACTGAATACTATTTTAAAAAATGATTATTCGGTGTTTCCAAAACATGAAAACACAATTGAAATTAAAGACGTAAAGAAGTTTTTCCTTCATGAAATTGATACCCACAAAGTCATTTTTGTAGACGGAAAATTCAGTTCTTTTTTATCGGCAACAACACATGATGGTTTGGATGTTTGCTTACTATCTTCGGCATTAAACAAACCGAAATACAAAATGGTAATCGATGAATATTTCAATAAAATTGCCAACAAAGAAGATAGTTTAACTTCCCTAAATACGGCTTTTGCCAGTGAAGGAGCCTATATCAACGTTCCTAAAAGTAAGGTAGTAGAAAAACCAATTGAAATAATTTATTTCTCTACAGGAGTTGAGAGCGCTTTGATGCTACAACCTAGAAACATAGTAATTGTTGGCGAAAACGCTCATGTTCAAATTATCGAAAGACATCAAAGTTTAAACGAAAATCCCGTATTGACCAATTCAGTAACCGAGATTTTTGCTCAAAAACGCGCTATCGTTGATTATTATAAAATTCAAAACGACCTACAATCAGCCAACCTTATTGACAACACCTATATTTCACAAAAGCAAGAAAGTAGAGTTTCGGTACACACTTTTTCTTTTGGTGGAAACATCACTCGAAACAACTTGAATTTCTATCATTTTGGTGAAAGAATAGACAGTACGTTAAAAGGAATTACCATCATTGGCGATAAGCAGCATGTAGATCATTACACATTGGTTAATCATGCCACACCTAACTGCGAAAGTCATCAAAACTACAAAACCATTCTAGCGGGTAGTTCCACTGGGGTTTTCAACGGAAAGATTTTTGTAGAAAAAGAAGCGCAAAAAACCGATGCTTTCCAGCAAAACAACAACATCTTAATAGGTGATAAAGCCACTATTAATGCTAAACCGCAATTAGAAATTTTTGCCGATGACGTAAAATGTTCGCACGGTTGCACCATAGGTCAATTAGACGAAAGCGCTATGTTTTATATGCAGCAACGCGGCATTCCCCAAAAAGAAGCCAAAGCATTATTAATGTATGCCTTTACCAACGAAGTAATTGAAAGCATTAAAATACCCGAACTCAAAAAACGAATAACCAAAATCATCGCTACTAAATTGGGCGTGAATTTAGGATTTGATTTGTAGTAATAAACCGCCACTTAAGGCGGTTTTCTTTTTCTGTTCATTTATATTCTTATATTTGATAAGTATCAATAAGAATAACCATTGGAAAAACAAAACGAATTACTCACCGAGCAACTGGTTTCAAAAGAATTTGTTACCCCAGAACAACATAACGAAATAAAAAAGTATTGGCAACTAGGAATCTTTTCTCTTAATACCGAATTGCTGTTCTTTCTTTATGTATCGGTGCTTCTTTTTACTTCGGGAGTTGGAATAGTAGTATATAAAAACATTGATACTATAGGTCATATAGCAATCTTAGCAGTCAATTTCATATTAATGCTAGTTTGTTTCTACCTTAGTTTAAAGAAGGCAATAGGGTTTTCCAAAAAGGAAGTTGTATTTGATAATCCGATTTATGATTATCTCGTTTTAGCAGGAAGTATATTGGGTTGTATTTTTATCGGATATATACAGTACCAATATGCCATTTTTGGAAAAGATTTTGGATTGGTTTCCTTGTTTTCAGCTGCTTTCTGTTTTGTGATTGCCTATTATTTTGACAATAAAAGTGTTCTTTCTATTGCCATTACCGCTTTGGCTACATTTATAGGAATAACCATAACCCCAAAAACGGTATTGGCAAACGAAGTCTATTCCAATCCGCAATTAAGTTATTATGGATTGGCTTTGGGTGCTGTTTTAATCCTAATAATGGAATATACTATTAGAGAAAAAGTTAAAGACCATTTTCACATAGTCTATGCTACTTTTGCTTTAAATCTTATCGGAATTTGTTGTATTGCCGGACTTTTAGAAGACTATTGGTACGTGTTTGTCTTTTTAATGGCACTAGCAATTTATTATTTTTATAAAGTGAGTCATCAAATCGCTTCTACGTTTCTCTTTGTTTTTACCCTTTTGTATGGATATGTCGGAATAAATATTTTTTTAGGAAGACTAATTATGATTACCGACTCATCGGATATTATTATGCTATTTATCTACCTTTTACCTTTTTATGTAATAGGATCTATTTTCTTGTTTATAAGATTGATTCAAAAATTTAATAAAGAAAAACATGCTGGCATATAATAAAGAACTATTAGAAAATGGCCTTTTGCTTACAGAAGCTAAAAGATTGTTTAAAATGAAATTTATTTCAAAAGAGCAGGTGAATAGGGTTATTCAAGAATTACCTCAGTTACAAACCAATACTATATTTATTCGATTTGGTTTTTTCTTATTGGGTCTTTTTTTGTTTTCGTCAATTACGGGCTTTTTAGTCCTGTTTTTTGCAAACTTATTTAGTTCAAATTATGAAGTTCTAATTTATTTTTATGCTATAATTGGTGTTGTTGGGAGCGAATTTTTTGCAAGAAAATTATTTTTCAAACACGGTTTAGATGATGCTTTTGTGTTGTCTTGGCAAGGTATGTTTTGTGCTGCCATTGGCATCTCATTTGAATCATCAACGCTTGTTTTTGCAGTTTTGTTTGTTGTCGCTCTTTTGAGTTGTATTCGGTATGTAAATACGCTATCGGCTTTACTAAGTGGTATTGGATTGGTTGGTTTTTTCTTTACACTAATTACCGAACTTAAAGTTCTTAGCAGTATGTATCTTCCTTTTATTGGATTGACATTAGCAATTAGTATCTATGCCGTTTACACTAAATTAAATTCAAATCCAAACTACTTCATTTATCGAAATGCATTACTAATCACTAAGATTTTCAGTTTAGTATTGGGTTATGCTTCTATAAATTATATGGTGGTTCGCGAACTTTCCGAAAGTCTAATGGGAATAGTAGTTGCTAAAGGAAACGATATTCCGTTAGCTTATTTGTTTTATGGATTAACGTTTATTATTCCATTAGTTTATATTTATTTTGCACTATTAAAAAAAGATAGAACAGTTTTAACGGTTGGTTTATTGGCATTAGGTTACTCCTTTTTTACCATTCGATTTTATTATAGTTTGATGCCTATAGAAACCGCATTACTATTGGGCGGCATTTTGTTGTTTGCCATCACTTTTTTCTCCATAAAAAAGGTACAACACAAAACCAGCGGAATTACTTTTCAACCCGATAGAGATGCCAATAGCAATATTATTTTGAACGCTCAAGCGCTGATTATCAATTCGCAAATCAGTACCAAACCCTTTATGGATGAAGGCAAAATGCCTTTTGGTGGTGGCGGTTTTAGCGGTGGTGGTGCTGGAGAGAGTTTTTAGTTAGTTCTTAATTCTATTAACAATAACTCTCAAAAAACGAATAACCAAAATCATCGCTACTAAATTGGGCGTGAATTTAGGATTTGATTTGTAGTACGTAATGATGCAACCTCAATTTTAAGGTTTTGAGCCGAGATGGCTCAGGAAAGCTGAGGTTGTTTTAGATTCAAAGAATTCAAATAGAATGCTTTCTTAAAGAATATAATAAAGCAGACACGCTATTTTTGTAATCGATAGATTGCCATCTATCGTATAAAGAACCTTATTGGATGAATACGTTCCGTCACCTTGTCTGATTTTATTTCTATCAATAGTATAAAGTACTTTATTAGAGGAATAGATTCCGTCTCCTAGTCTAATTTTATTTCCATCAATGGTATAAAGCACTTTGTTAGAAGAATACCTGCCATCGCCTTGGCGTATTTTATTTCCATCAATGGTTAGTAGTACTTTATTAGAGGAATAGGTTCCGTCTCCGTCTCTAAAACGAACTCCATCAAAGTTGTACAACACTTTGTTGGAAGAATAGGTCCCGTCGCCTTCTCTCACTTTAAACCCATCAATAGTAAAAAGTACTTTGTTAGAAGAATAGGTTCCGTCTCCCTGACGGATTTTTGTTTGTGATACTACAAATGGTGTAGTGAATATCAGTATTGCAATGGCTAACGTTTTTTTCATTGTAATAATTTCTTTTATTTTCTAATTTGTTTTTCTAATACTCCCAACAACCTCACTCAACAGCCCATTAAAATCAAATTCTTCGCTCAATCCCATTCGGACCACAACCAAATCGTGGCTTGGAAAAATCGCTACCATTTGCCCCTGATAGCCGCTACAACGGTAAAAATCTCTTGGCACATCCGGAAAGTCACCATTGGCATTCAGCCAAAAATGCGCGCCATATTTTCCGTTGGAACCATTGGTTGGTGTCGATACGTATTTTGCCCAACTTTCGTCAAAAATTTGTTCACCATTCCAATTGCCTTTGTGTAAATACAACAAACCAAATTTTGCCCAATCGCGAGTTGTTGCCCATCCATAAGACGAACCCACAAAATTCCCTGCCATATCTACTTCAATTAAGGCAGAGTTCATACCAATTTTGTCCAACAAACTACTGTACCAAAAATCTAAATACTCTTGATGCGTTTTAAATTGTTGTCGCAAAATGCCACTCAACAAATTAGTCGTTCCCGAAGAATAATTCCAAGTGTTGTTTGGTTTTCCAACAAACGGCTTGTTAATTTGCGATTGCGTCATGTCTTCAGCCATAAAAAGCATTTTCGTCACATCGGATATTTTACCATAATTTTCTTCCCATTCCAAACCCGAGTTCATGTGGAGTAAATCGTTTATCGTGATTTTTTTCCGCTCATCGTTTTGCCATTCTGCAATTGGCGCTGGTTTCATGATATCTAGTTTTCCTTGTTTTTGCAGAATTCCAAAATAGGTTGCGGTTACACTTTTGGTCATCGACCATCCCAAGATTTTGGAGTTTTTATCAAAACCATCTGCATATTTTTCGGCGATGATTTTGTCTTTATAAATTACGAGTACCGAACGAGTGCATTTGTTTTTTTCACCCTTTTTATCAAAAGCATTTTCAATAGCTGTAGTTAGTTTAGCATAATCAATGTTCGCAAAAACGGTATCATTTTGTTCTTTTGCTCCATACGGAAACGGCAAATCATTTTTAATTAAATTTCTTTTCGGAACGTTATATGGTTTTGTAACATCAAAATCATCATTGATTAATGTTGCTCCCAATCCTTCGCGGTAAATCGCTTTTCGGGTTTTTAAGCCATAAACATTGGACGTGGCCAATCTTTGTTTACCGTCTATTGTATTGGTTGCCCAATCTATTTTATCAATAGCATTGTCGCCTTGTTGAATGGTTTCCAAACTTCTACCATCAATAAAATGTCCAGATGCCACACTTTTAGCCGAAAACCCCGAAATCAAATCGAGTTGCGGATAGATTTCAAGGCGCAAATAAACCAAAGCAATCAACAATATAACAGCGAAGATTTTGAGGAAATTTTTCATAGAAATTAATTTTGAAGCAATTTATAAAATTTGAACTATATAAGCCATTTAAGTTCAATTAAGTTCATTTTGACTTTTATTTTCTTTTAGGGCTTATAGGGTTTGTTAAACACAAAATATTAATATTTGTTTAGCAAATAACAATTCCATTTTAGCTACTTTTGTATTTAGAATTTTTCTAAATAAACCAATGTTAGACATCCAAAAAATTAGAGCCGATTTCCCAATACTTTCTCAAAAAGTAAACGGCAAACCGCTCGTTTATTTTGATAACGGTGCCACATCTCAAAAGCCACAAGTGGTTATTGATGCGATTTCAAAATATTACCAAGAAATCAATGCCAATATTCATCGCGGTGTGCATACGTTGAGCCAATTGGCTACCGACGCCTACGAAGAATCACGCGTCAAAATTCAGAAGCATATTAACGCCAAACACAACTACGAAGTACTATTTACTTCTGGAACAACACACGCAATCAATGCTGTGGCCAATGGTTTTGCTTCGCTCCTAAAATCTGGCGATGAGGTTTTGGTTTCAGCATTAGAACACCATAGTAATATTGTGCCTTGGCAAATGCTTTGCGAAAGAACCGGAGCAACCTTGCGCGTTATTCCAATGAATGACAAAGGAGAATTAATTTTATCAGAATATGAAAAATTGCTTTCGGATAAAACAAAAATTGTAACCGTAAATCATATTTCCAACGCATTGGGAACCATCAATCCTATCAAATACATGATTGACAAAGCTCACGAAGTTGGCGCAGCTGTTTTAATAGACGGCGCTCAAGCGGTTCCTCATTTAAAACCTGATGTTCAAGCATTAGATTGTGATTTTTATGTGTTTTCGGGTCATAAAATTTGTGGTCCAACAGGTATTGGAATTCTTTATGGTAAAGAGGTTTGGTTAAATAAGCTTCCTCCTTATCAAGGCGGAGGTGAAATGATTGCCACGGTTTCTTTTGAGAAAACAACCTATGCCGATTTGCCTCATAAATTTGAGGCCGGAACACCCAATATCGAAGCAGGAATTGTACTCGGAACAGCCATTGATTATCTGAATGAAATAGGTTTTGACAACATAGCGCAATACGAAGAGGAATTATTAGAATATGCCACAGAAAAACTATTGCAAATCGATGGATTAAAAATTTATGGAACGGCAGATTCAAAAACTTCCGTAATTTCGTTTAATATGGATGGCATTCATCCGTATGACGTTGGAACCATTATTGACAAACTCGGAATCGCAGTGCGAACCGGGCATCATTGCGCCCAACCGATTATGGATTTTTATAAAATTCCAGGTACGATAAGAGCCAGTTTTGCGTTCTATAATACCAAAGAAGAAATCGATTTAATGATTGATGCTTTACAAAAAGCGCAAATGATGTTACGTTAATAATTAGGAGCCAATCCGGCTGTTCACTGTATCTTTTGCTTTGCAAAAGGATGCCGTTACCATCCGGGCTAAAAAAATAAATATGAAAACAATAAGTTTAATTTTACTAACCCTTTTTTTAGGAAAAAGTTGTACCAACCAATCGCAAAATGACATTACTAATACCGTAATTCAGTACACCGCGGATACACGAGGATATCATCTTAAAATGATTATTCTCAATCAAAAGGCAACAATTTCACAAGGAGTAGGAACCGAAAACCCTTCGGAAGAAATTGCCATTTCCGATTCGGATTGGAAAGAAATGATTGCAGCGTTTCATAAAATCAACTTAGATGAAATGCCAAACCTAAAAGATCCAACGCAAAAACGGTTTTATGACGGTGCCGCTATTGCCAATTTAAAAATACGCTATCAAGATAAAAACTATGAAACTGTTTCTTTTGATCACGGATTTCCTCCAGCTGCAATAGAAAATTTGGTGAATAAAATTGTTTCATTAGCCAAAGAAAAAGAATGAGCATAAAAGAAATACAAGACGAAATTGTAGACGAATTCTCCATGTTTGATGATTGGATGCAACGTTACGAATACATTATAGATTTAGGAAAAGCATTGCCATTAATTGCCGAAGAATACAAAACCGAAGACAATATTATCACCGGCTGCCAGTCAAAAGTTTGGGTTCATGCGGAGAAAATAGGAGATAAAATTGTTTTTACTGCCGATAGTGATGCGATTTTAACCAAAGGAATTATTGCAGTTTTAATTCGTTCTTTTTCCAATCAAAAACCAAGTGATATTTTGGATGCCAATACCGATTTTATTGATGCAATCGGACTCAAAGAACATTTGTCGCCAACACGAGCTAATGGCTTGGTCTCCATGATCAAAAAAATAAAAATGTATGCTTTGGCATTTAATGCTAAGAATTAATCAAACCATATAAGGCATTTAAGAATATATAAGATTAGAATATGACAAAAAGCGAACTTAAAGATTTAGTATATCAAATAAATGGGGCAGCCATTGAAGTACATAAAAATTTAGGGCCAGGTTTGTTAGAAAGTGTATATCATAAATGTCTTGAAAAAGAATTCGAATTAAGAGGAATTAAGTTTATTTCCGAACTTAAAATTCCATTAGAATATAAAGGACTGGTATTAGAGGCAGATTTGAGATTGGATTTTTTAGTAGAAAATATTATGCCAGTCGAAATTAAAGCAGTCGAGCATATATTGCCAGTTCATGAAGCACAAATAATTTCTTATTTGAAGCTTTTAGAAAAACCAGAAGGTTTACTAATTAATTTTAATGTTACTAATATTTTTTATGAAGGTCAAAAAACCTATGTCAATGAGTTATTCCGAAATTTAGAGGATTAAAAACTTATATGGCTTATATGGTTAAAAAACAAAAACAATGGAAGAATTTAAAGATGAAATCAACTTAGGAGAGAATGTGGTAAAAACCCTAAAAGGTATTTATGACCCAGAAATTCCGGTTGATATATACGAATTAGGATTAATCTACGATGTGATGATTAACGAAGACAATGAGGTAAAAGTATTAATGACTTTAACGTCACCAAATTGTCCGGTTGCGGAAACCTTGCCTCGTGAAGTAGAAGAAAAAATCCAAAAAATAGACACCGTTAAATCCTGCGAAGTAGAAATTACTTTTGATCCGCCTTGGAGCAAAGATTTAATGAGTGAAGAAGCTAAATTAGAACTAGGAATGCTATAGAATTAGTATTCAGTTGGCAGTAGCAGTTGGCAAATTTTCAGCTTAACTGAACACTAATGACTGAACACAGAACACTAATACAATGGACGAAATCATAAATAAAGTTGCCAATTCCGCACTCGAAGTATTCGATTTAGAAGACTATTATCCAAGCGGTATTCGAACTCAAATAGACATTTCACAATGGCTTTTAGAAGGATTTTTGCTAAAAGAAAAAGATTTTCGAGAAGCATTAAAGAATCACGATTGGTCGCAATACCAAAACCAATTTGTAGCCATTCATTGTTCTACCGAAGCTATAGTTCCCGCTTGGGCAACTATTTTAGTTACGGTTTATTTAAACCCTTTTGCTAAAAAGGTGGCATTGGGTAATTTAACAGACTTAGAAACTGCTTTGTATCAAGAAATTATATCAACTTTAGATTTTACAAAATACCAAGATAAGCCAGTCATTTTAAAAGGATGTTCTAAAAAACCGGTTCCCGAAAGCGCCTATATCATGGCGATTCAAAAATTGCAACCTTTTGCAAAAAGCATCATGTATGGCGAAGCTTGTTCGGCTGTCCCTTTATTTAAAAAGGGCAAATAATCTAAATCAATTCACGTTCAATTAGTTACATTGTTATTTTGATTTGCGTACTACAGATGTATTTGTACCTTTGCGCCGAATTTTAAAAAATCAATATAATGAGAAAATTAGTACTAGCGATTGCTTTGGTGTTTGTTATTAATTCGGTTTCTGCTCAAGTAAACGAGAAAGAGTTGATGAAAAAAACGGAAGAAGTAGTAGATAAGATTAAAGTAGAAAAACCGGACGGATGGGTAAAAAAAGGAGTTTTCACTTTTTTGGCAAATCAATCAACTTTTACGAATTGGCAAGCCGGAGGTCAAGGAAATATTTCGGGAAATGTCAGTCTCAATTATGATTTTAATTATAAAAAAAGTGATTGGAGTTGGGACAATAGATTATTGGCTGGATATGGTTTAACAAAAATAAAAGATCAACCTATTCAAAAAACAGACGACCGAATTGAATTCAATTCTTTATTAGGAAAAAAAGCTACAGGATACTGGTATTTTTCAGCATTTTTTAATTTCAAAACTCAATTTGATTCTGGATTTGACCCCAAAAATATAACCGTAAAAACATCTCATTTCTTTTCGCCATCCTTTTTTCAATTTGGCCCTGGTATGTTGTGGAAAAAAAGCGATAATTTTAAATTCAATATTGCGCCTGCCACATCAAAATTAATTATAGTTGATTCTCAATTTACGGAATCGGGAAGTTCGTTTGGAGTTAAACAAGGCGAATCTTCTCGATATGAATTTGGAGCAGCTATAAATGGTTATTATAAATTTAATGCCATGGAAAATATTACTCTTGAAAACATAATTAATTTGTATTCTAACTATTTAGAAGATGCCAAAAATGTGGATGTTGATTACACGTTGAATATTACTATGAAAATCAACAAATATCTATCAACCAATGTAGCTTTTCAAACGATATATGATGATAACGCTTTTGCTGGTTTTCAAATACGTCAAGTTATTGGTCTTGGAGTAAATTACGGATTTTAATACTAATCCTATCTATAAAAAAATGCCGATTCAATTTTTTGAATCGGCATTTTTAATGTAAACCGTTAAGTAATTTACTTCTTGAAGCGTTTGTTGTTTTTAGACTGTAAAGCACTGCTTTTATAGGCAATTGCATTACAATTAGTATGTTTTTTTACATTGGTTGTTGAACCAAATTTTGATCCTGAACCAACAGAACTTGATTCATTAGGAAGTTTTGTAAACGAAAAAGCTTTTGCACTAAATAGTATTAGCAAAAAAACAGATAGTTTCAAGGCATTTTTTAAGGTAATGGTTTTCATGGGGCCAGATTTTTAATTATACAGGATAAACTTATATAGAAAAAATAAATTAACCGCCAAAAAACACATATTATCGATAAAATGCATAAAAAAGAACAAAAAATAAAAATATTCTTATAAATAGTTAAACTATCTAAATGCCTGTTCTAAATCTGACAATAAATCATCAATATCTTCAACACCAGTACTTAATCGAACTAAATCATCGGTAATGCCAATTTCTCTTCGCTTTTCTTCAGGAATCGATGCATGGGTCATTAAAGCCGGATGATTGGCCAAACTTTCTACACCACCAAGAGATTCTGCCAAAGTAAATACCTTTAGTTTTTCAAGAAAAGCTACAGCATCTTCTTTCTTACCCGATTTAAAAGTAAACGATACCATTCCGCCAAAGCCACTCATTTGCTTTTTGGCAACTTCATGAAATGGGTGATCAGGTAATCCAGGATAAAACACTTTTTCTACCGCAGGATGATTACTTAAAAAAGCGGCCACTTTTTCTCCGTTTTCACAATGTCTTTGCACGCGTAAATGCAAGGTTTTGATACCGCGCAACACTAAAAAGCTGTCCATTGGTCCCAAGGTTCCACCTGTAGCAAACATTTGAAAATGGAGTTGGTCACCTAGTTCTTTATCTTTTATAATTAGTGCTCCAGCAATAACATCACTATGTCCGCCAAGATATTTGGTAGCCGAATGCATCACGATATCGGCACCTAAATCTAATGGCTTTTGCAAATAAGGTGTTGCAAACGTATTGTCAACGGCAAAAAGAATATTATGTTTTTTAGTAATTTTGGCAATTTCGGCGATATCCGCCAATTTCATTAATGGATTCGTAGGCGTTTCAACCCAAACTAATTTGGTGTTTTCATTGATAAGCGATTGAAATTTCGCGATATCATTCATGTCTACAAAATGGAATTTGATACCACTATCTTTATAAATTCGGGTGAATAATCGATAGGTTCCACCATATAAATCATCCATTGCTATGATTTCGTCACCTGCTTTGAACGAACGCAACAAACAGTCTGTAGCAGCTAAACCCGAAGAAAAAGCCAAACCTCGAGCACCGTTTTCTATCGAAGCCAAAGCATCTTCTAAAGCTTGACGGGTTGGGTTTGCCGCTCTCGAATATTCATAATCACCAACAGGTTTTCCGGGAGAAACTTGCGCATACGTTGAGGTTAAAAATACAGGAGGCATTACGGCTCCAGTTACGGCTTCATGGTGTTGATTGCCATGGATGACTTTGGTATTGAATTTCATCTTGATAAATTAGTTGTTTTATTTTTTACAAAAGTAAACAAAAGTTCCAATAGTTTTTCTTCTAACCCCGATTGTAACGGCATCCTTTTTTGCTCTTTTTGGAGCAAAAAAGATAGCGTGGAAAGCGGGAAAATGGAGCGCAAAGAAGCCCAAAAGTTTCGTTTCTTCCTCTTACTGCGCATAGGATGATACAAATTATGTATTTTTGTGAAAATTAAAATAATGACACATAAAATCTACTATTTAGCATCGTGTGATACGTGTAGAAAAATCATAAAATCACTACCAAATGCCGATAAATTAACGTTTCATGATATTCGTCAAAATCCAATTACAGAGCAAGAATTGGGGGAAATGTATCAACTTTCGGGTAGTTATGAAGCGCTTTTTAGCAAAAAAGCCCAACTTTATAAATCGATGGATTTGAAAAATAAAGCGTTGACCGAAGCAGATTATAAAAAATACTTATTAGAACATTATACTTTTTTAAGCCGTCCGGTTTTTATCATTGAGGGTAAAATATATATTGGCAATAGCCAAAAAAACATCATTGAAGTTACTAAAGTTTTGAGCTAATGTCAAAAAGAACTTGGGCATTGCTTGCCGCCACAATGGTTTCGCTAATTTATGGTGTTTCGTTTACGATTGCCAAAGATGTCATGCCAACGTATGTGAAACCATTTGGGTTCATTTTGATACGTGTTTTTGGAGCTACGGTATTGTTTTGGTTGATTTACTTTTTTGGTAGATTGTTTCGAAAAACCCACGATGAAAAAATACAACGTAAGGATTTTCTAAGAATTATAGCGGCGGCTTTCTTTGGCGTGGCTTTGAATATGCTCACTTTTTTTAAAGGATTGAGTTTTACTTCGCCTATTTCGGCAGCTGTGATTATGGTCACAACACCGATTATTGTATTGATTTTGTCAGCCATTATCATGAAAGAGAAAATGATAAAGCGAAAGATTTTTGGAATTTTATTGGGACTTTTCGGAACTGGGTTTTTGATATTGTATGGCAAATCTATAGGCAATGCTACCAATGCTCCTTTGGGCAATGTCTTGGTTTTTATTAATGCAGTTTCCTATGCTTTTTACTTAATTCTTGTGAAGAAATTGATGGATAAATATAATGCTTTCGCTTTTGTAAAATGGATTTATACTTTTGGTTTGCTGATGGTAATTCCGTTTGGTTGGAGCGAATATCAAGAAATTCATTGGCAAACAATTCCATCAATAATTCTATGGGAAATTGGTTTTGTGGTGTTGTTCACAACTTTTTTCACGTACTTATTTAATCTAGTTTCCATGCGCGAATTAAAACCCACAACGGTATCGGTTTTTATTTATTTGCAACCGTTATTTGCCACCATTTTTGCTATAGGTTTAGGTAAGGATGAAGTGACTTGGGTTAAAATAGTATCTGCGGTTTTAATCTTTGCTGGAGTTTATTTGGTAACGCAGAAAAAAGAGGTCAGCAAGCAGTAATTAGACGGCAGATAACACTGAATACTAATAACGGAACACTGAACACTTTTTCATATATTTGAAGTCAATAAAACACAAGAATGATACAATCTATGACGGGTTTTGGGAAAGCCACTTTGCAATTACCAACCAAAAAAATTACGGTCGAAATAAAATCATTAAATTCTAAAGGATTAGATTTAAATACGCGTATGCCCTCTGTTTTCAGAGAAATGGAATTGGGTTTACGCAACCAACTTTCGTTACGATTAGAGCGCGGAAAAGTTGATTTTTCTTTATACATAGAAGCAACAGGTGAAGAAACCTCTTCTAAAATAAATGTGCCAATTATAAAAGCATATATCAATCAAATGAAAGCGGTGATTCCGAATGCTGATGAAACCGAATTGATGAAAATGGCCGTTAGAATGCCCGATGCTTTAAAAACGGAACGCGAAGAAATTGATGAAAACGAATGGAAGACGATTCAAACCGTTATTGATGAAGCTATCGAAAATATTGCACAATTCAGAAAAGATGAAGGCGTTTCGTTAGAAAAAGAATTCCTACACCGAATTGCAAACATTATGACCTTGATGAATAATGCCGTCGCTTATGATGCCGAAAGAGTACAAACCGTAAAAACTCGTTTAAGAACCGCACTGGATGAATTAAAAGAAAACGTAGATGAAAATCGATTTGAGCAAGAATTGATTTTTTATCTTGAGAAGTATGACATCACCGAAGAGAAAGTGCGTTTAGAAAACCACTTGAATTATTTTATAGAAACGCTAGCCGGAACCGAAGCCAACGGTAGAAAATTGGGTTTTATCACGCAAGAAATGGGACGAGAAATCAACACCATGGGTTCCAAATCCAATCATACCGAAATGCAGAAATTGGTCGTGATGATGAAGGACGAGTTGGAGAAGATTAAGGAACAAGTATTAAACGTATTGTAAAAGTACTTAGTACAAAGTCCATTAGTACTTAGTTCTGTTTTAAGAGTGAGTATTATATTTTGACTAAGTGCTGAGTACTAAGTACTAAGGACATAAATATGAGTAAAGGAAAATTATTAGTATTCTCAGCGCCATCGGGCTCAGGAAAAACAACTATAGTAAGACATTTATTAGCACAACCTGAGTTGAACTTAGAGTTTTCTATTTCAGCTGCAACACGGGAACCTCGTGGCGATGAAGTTAATGGCAAAGAGTATTACTTCATGTCTATTGCCGAATTTAAAAAACACATCAAAGCAGATGATTTTATTGAATGGGAAGAAGTGTATCGGGATAACTTTTACGGAACGCTGAAAAATGAAGTAGAACGTATTTGGGCCAAAGGCAAAAACGTAATTTTTGACATTGATGTCTCGGGCGGATTGCGAATTAAGTCAAAATTTCCGAATGAAACCTTAGCTGTTTTTGTAAAGCCACCCAGCGTAGACGAACTAAAGCGCCGTCTTAAAGAACGTTCCACCGAAAGTGATGATAAAATCAATATGCGTATTGCCAAAGCACATGTTGAATTAGCCACTGCTCCACAGTTTGACATTATCATTAAGAATTATGATTTGGATGTAGCGAAGCAAGAAGCGTATGAATTGGTTAAAGAATTTATAAAATAAGCCATTAGCCAAAAGGCAATAGTAAATAGCTAATGCCTAATGTCTAATGCCTAATGCCTAATTTATGAAAATCGGACTCTATTTCGGCACCTTCAACCCCATCCATATTGGGCATATGATAATTGCTAATCACATGGCGGAACATTCTGATTTGGATCAGATTTGGATGGTGGTAACGCCTCATAATCCACTCAAACAAAAAAGTACGTTGCTCGATGATTATCAACGATTGCATATGGTGACTTTGGCTACCGAAGATTTTATCAAAATTAAACCATCTGATATCGAGTTTAAGTTGCCTCAGCCCAATTATACCGTAAACACCTTGGCGCATTTAGAAGAAAAATATCCAAAATATGAGTTTGCCTTAATCATGGGTGAGGACAATTTGAACTCGCTTCACAAATGGAAAAATTATGAAGTCATTTTACAAAACCATCACATTTATGTGTATCCACGTTTGAACTCAGGCGAAATTGACAATCAATTTGTAAATCATTCAAAGATTCACAGTGTTGGTGCACCGGTTATTGAACTTTCTTCAACCTTTATTCGAGAGTGTATCAAAAACAAAAAAAACGTAATACCAATGTTACCTCATAAGGTTTGGGAATATATTGACAGTAGTGCTTTTTATAGAAAATAGGAATAAAAAATAGCGGAAACATCATTTAAAAAACAGTATTTTTGAATGATTTAAATGTTTATCTTCATGAATGAATCTCCAAAATTTGCAGTGATTGGCGGCGGAAGTTGGGCCACAGCCATTGCAAAAATGCTTTGTGTTAATTTAGACGAAATTGCATGGTACATGCGAAATGAATCGGCTATAGAACATCTAAAAACGCAGAAACACAACCCTAATTATTTAAGTTCAGTAGAATTTGATATCAAAAAACTTAGATTAACTTCGGATATTAATGAAGCTGTGGCTTATGCTGACTATATTATTTTTGCAATTCCATCTGCTTTTTTAAGTACAGAGTTAGAAAAATTAACCGTTAGCTTAAAAGACAAAGTCATTTTCTCGGCCATCAAAGGAATTGTTCCTGAAACATTTCTTATTGTTGGAGAACATTTTAACAAAAAGTACAATATTCCGTTTGAAAATATTGGTGTCATTACCGGTCCGTGTCACGCAGAAGAGGTTGCCCTAGAGCGACTTTCGTATTTAACGATTGCTTGTGGCGATTCTAATAAGGCCAAAATAGTTGCCAAAGTCTTATCTGGGAATTATATTAAAACCAAGATTTCTGATGATATTATTGGCACCGAATACGCAGCGATGCTGAAAAACATATACGCAATAGCTGCCGGAATTGCTCATGGTTTGGGTTACGGTGACAACTTTCAATCGGTAATTATGAGTAATGCCATTCGTGAAATGAAAAAGTTCATCCGCAAAGTGCATAAGATGAAACGCAACATCAATAATTCGGCTTACTTAGGAGATTTACTAGTTACAGGATATTCGGTCTTTTCACGAAACCGAATGTTTGGTAATATGATTGGAAAAGGATATACCGTAAAATCAGCAATGATGGAAATGAGTATGGTTGCCGAAGGCTATTATGCCGTAAAGAGTGCCTATAAATTAAACCAAGAATACAAAGCCAATACGCCAATTATAGATGCAGTTTATGAAATTTTGTATGAAGGTAAAGAAGCCAAAAAAGTGTTTAAAAAACTCACAGAAAAATTAGATTAGCATGAGCGAAAGATGGAAATATCAAATTAAATCAGGTTTGCCATTCGGACTATTATTACCCATAGTTTTAGGATTATTAGATTGGTATGGAACCTCTTTTTCGGAAGCTTTTTTGACATTAAAATTTTTAAATAGTCTACTTGTTTTCCTTTTAGGAGGAATATTTGTAATCGGCTATTATAATTGGAAAGAGGTACAAAAGAATATAGAGTACAACGAAGAAAAGTAAATGGTTATCTCACTATAACGCCATCTACAAATAAAATGGGCACTTCTTCTACATAATCGGGAGTGATAGACTGCGCTTTGAAAATAAATTTCTTATCATATAAAGTGCTACCAATAAAATACGTCACCATAAACTCGTTGTTAAGACGCAACACACTTTTTTCGACCATTTCTATTTTTACCACAGAAACCGCAGGAACCTGCATAAAAGCATGGCGCAAGAGCGACGTTTTTTTCATTTCCCCATCTAGGGTGCCAAAAGCTTTAGAAACGACCATTACCGAGTCTAAATCAAAGTCAGAATCGTTGACCAAATAAACATACCAAACCTTTTCCATAAAGTCATCGCTCCATTCCTGAACGGCAGCAAGGAAAACGTTCTCTACTTTTGGGATGCTAATGTCTTTTTTCATAAATGAGTCGAAAGTTTGAAAGTCTAATGTCGAAAGTCAAATACTTTTAGACTTTGGACTTGCGACTTTATGACTAAATAGAGGATTTAAACTGCTCTAAGAAACGCACATCGTTTTCATAAAACATTCTAATATCACCAATTTGATATAATAACATGGCAATACGCTCAATTCCCATTCCAAATGCAAATCCGTTAAACTCGTCCGGATTGATACCACAGTTTTTCAACACATTAGGATCGACCATACCACAGCCCATAATTTCTAACCAACCAGTTCCTTTAGTGATACGGTAATCGGTCTCGGTTTTTAATCCCCAATAAATATCAACTTCAGCACTTGGTTCTGTAAACGGGAAATAGCTAGGTCTTAATCGAATTTTAGATTTGCCAAACATTTCTTTAGTGAAATATAATAGCGTTTGTTTCAAATCGGCGAACGAAACCTCTTTGTCTATATATAAACCTTCAACTTGATGAAAAATGCAGTGTGAACGCGATGAAACCGCTTCATTTCTAAAAACTCTTCCCGGAGAAATCGTTCGGATTGGCGGTTTATTATTTTCCATATAACGCACTTGTACCGATGAGGTGTGTGTTCTTAACAAGACATCAGGATTAGTTTGAATAAAAAACGTATCCTGCATATCTCTTGCCGGATGATATTCGGGTAAGTTTAACGCAGTAAAATTATGCCAGTCATCTTCTATTTCTGGACCATCAGAAACATTAAAACCAATGGTTGAAAAAATATCGATAATTTGATTTTTAACCAACGATATCGGATGACGTGACCCAATGATTGCAGGTTCTGCCGGACGCGTTAAATCGCCATAAAACCCTTTTACTTCTTCTTTGCTTTCTATTGCGGCTTGAATAGCTTTTACTTTTTCTTCTGCAACAGTTTTTAAAGTATTGATAACTTGTCCGAATTCTTTTTTTTGTTCGTTAGGAACATTTTTAAATTCGGCAAACAAATCTTTAAGCAACCCTTTACTTCCTAAATATTTGATACGAAATTGCTCTAAAGTAGCAGCATTATCCGTCTCAAAAGCATTTGCTTCAGCAATATATTCTTTAATCTTGTCTATCATGGTCAATTTTGTAAAGGTGCAAATTTATGATTTTTTAGTGATTAGTGCTTAGTCCTTAGTGATTAGTTTTATGAATTTATAGCATACTAATTACTCAATCACTTCCTTTTCAAGAAAGTAATTGACTATGGCTTCTTTCATCAAAACCGATTGCTCACCTGCTTTAAGTGGCGGTAATTCTTCTTTAACTTTATAATGAGGCCAACCGTCTTTGTCTACGAAATCAAACTCGTAAAATCCGTAAGGTTCAAGCAAACGGCAAATGGCGATGTGCATTAGGTTTAGTTTCTCATCTTTTTTAAAGGTTTGGTGCACTTTTCCTAATTCTTGTACACCAATTAAATAAATAATGGCGTCTAAGTCTAATACATCTCCTTCAGCAAATTGATTGGAAAGGATTTGTACTACATTTTCCCAGCGGTTTTTTAATTGTTCGTCTCTTGACATTTTTGATTTAAGATTGTTGATTAACGATTTAAGATTGTTGAATTAAATCGAGATCTCAATTGAGTGGGCAAAGATAGTGATAGAAAATAGACTGAACACTAATTACGGATCGCTGAGCACTATTTAATTTCTTTAATCGCACTGTCTTCCATCCATCCAGTAGTTTCATCAGTAAGTTCGACTTTTTTCCAATTGGCAATGCTTTCAAGAATAAATACTTTGGTTCCTTCATGAAGCACTGTTGCATCTGGGCTTGATTTTTTTGGTTCGCTTTTTAAAGCAGTGTTTTCGGCAAAAACAATGGCAGGTCTTTCATTCTCATTTCGACTTTTTTCATAATATCCAGAAGCTGTACTCAGCACAATTCCGGTTAGCCAAACAAAAAGACCGATAAAAAAAATACGTTTCAAACTCGTTTTTCTAGAAAAATAATAACCCGCGAAAAACAGTAAAAACAAGATTGCAAAAAACACAGCAATCCAAGCCCAAGTGTCATAATGATATTTTGAAGTAAAATCAGAGAGTAATTTGTTGAACCCAACTTTGGGAATCACTTTGATATCATCGATGGTCATTTTTCGAGCAAAATCTAAATTGGTTTTGATTTCACTATCATTTGGATTAAGCAATAACGCTTTTTCGTAATTGTAAATTGCAGGGGCAACTTTATGTAATTTGTAATAACAATTCCCCAAATTAAAATACAATTCCGCCGATTGTTTCCCAGAATTTACAATGCTTTCATAGCTAGAAATAGCCGCTTCGTAATTTTCTTTTGCATAATATTGATTTCCTTGTTCAAAAGCAGATTGAGCCCAAAAAGCGTGAGAAACGAATAGCAGTATAAATAGTATATTTTTCATTTTTTTAACCACGAAGTACACAAAGAAGGCACAAGGAGCACAAAGATTTACAATGCTCCATTGATAACTCTTCGAACACCATCTTTTAAAAGTTTAACATTAAAATTAATTAATAATCCCAATTTACATTCCGATAATTTCAGGTAAGTTAGTAATTGTGCCAAATGAACATCATTTAATGAATCGACGGACTTAACTTCAACTATAAATTTAACTTCAACAATTATATCTAATCTGTAACCAATTTCTAGATTAACTTCTTCATAAATCAAAGGAAGAGGTTTCTGTTTTTCTACTTTAAGATTTGTCTTTTTAAGCTCATAAAATAAACATTCTTCATAAGCACTTTCAAGCAAACCTGGCCCAAGAAATTTATGAACTCTTAAAGCACATTCAAAAACTATTTTCGATATTTCCTCTTCTGTAATCATAGTTTCGTGTTCTTCGCGCTTTCTTAGTGTTCTTTGTGGTTAAGACTTTATTTTAATTGCTTTTCCAATTCAGAAATAATCATGACTGCTTTGTCATAATCGTTTTGAATGGAGGATTCAGATGCAAAAGCATAACGTGCCAATTCACAGTTTTCGGTTAAATGAATAAAGTCAGAAACGGTTTCAGTATTTGCTTTTCTACTAAGCAATAATTCCGTTATCTTTTCTTTACTCATATCCGAAGTTTCGATACGAAGTTTTGCTTTTAGGAAATTATGCATGGCTTTTTCAAGAGCAATATAAAACAGTTCTTTGTTTCCAATATGTTTCTTGGCATCGCCCAAATATTTCTTAGCCAAAGCATTCGATTTTTTGATTTTATTGCCTATAACATCATTGTCAGAAGCTTCTTTTCTTCGTTTACCCACAATCAAAAGCGGAATCGCTAAAAAAGGTAAAAACACCAAAGAATAGAACAATCCAGAACCTAAGAAATCATCTTTTTGTTTAGATTGTAATGATGTCTTTTGTTTGATATAAGCAAAAGATTTTGCCACTTCCAGTTTGGTTTTCGCTACTTCATTTGGATTTGTTTTTCCAGAATTCGCTGCACTAGGGCCATCTAATACGTTGATGGTTATGGGTTGTGATGTTATGGTTTTATAGCTATATGAACTCAAATCAAAATATGAAAAACGCATCGGTTTGATTTGATAGCTTCCTTTAAACTGAGGAATTATAGTATACTTATCAGAAATTCTTCCCGTCATTCCGGTTAAAGGAGTTGACACATTTTCATCATGAACAGGATCGTACATTTCTAAAGCAGAAGGCACAACGGGTTTTGGAAGGGTAAACAATTTTAAATTTCCTGTACCAACAACACTGATATCTAAATCTAAAGATTCCCCATTTTTCAGTACTGTTTTCGATGGTTTTACTTTGAAGTCAAATTTACCAACAGCACCCGAAAAATCTTCTGGTTTTCCTTTTTCGGGTAAAGCACGAACATTAATTACTTTACTTCCTGCCGAAACACGTTTGTTATCTTGAGTCATTAATGGCTGACCCCAAAAATTTCTTCTGTTGGTTGGCACTTGACAATCGATATCTAACGAAAGCGGTTCTATTTCTAGTTTGCCTGATTTTTGTGGGTATAAAACCGTCTTTCTGAGCACTACATATCGGTATCTTTCGCCTTTAAATGTTCCGTCTTGCGCTACCAATTGTTTAATATCAATATTTTGACTCCAAAAATCGTTGTATTTAGGTTTGTTTAATTCGCGCCAATTAGAGATGCCAATATTATAACTGAAATACAATTTATATACAACCGTAATGGGTTCGTTGATATAAGGATTTGATTTTGAAATATCAGCTACTAAATAAATATTATCATCGGCGCTTATGGCTGGCGCTTCGTTCGGGTCTTTTGGAATCTCGACAGCATTGGTTACAGTAATCTTAACGGGTGATGTTTTGTAAATTTGTCCGTTAATTTCTATAGAGGCTTGTTTAAGGGTTAAAGTTCCCTTTTGGGTTGGCAATAAAATATAGATATAGGATTTGTTGAATGAACTTTTTCCATTGATCCATGATTGACTAACTGATTGGCTTGGTCCTGCCACCACTCGAAAACCAGAAGATTCAAAATTGGGCGGCACAAAATTATCACCGTCTGCATTCATCGTAAAATCAACACGTAGACGCTCATTTAATCCTAAAGAATTCTTGCTCACTTTAGCTTCAAATTGAACTTGAGCTATAAGCGAATTAGAAATTAAAATTAGAAATAATACTATTCTTTTACTCACACGAGTTATTTTTTGGTGTTCGTGAACCTTCGGTTTCATTTTCAAATTAACATTTTTTCATATCGACATTGTGTTACCAATCTTTTTCTGCTTTTTTAGGATTGGCCTGTATTTTTTGTTTTTTTACTTTATCTTGAATTTTTTTCTCTTCGTTGTTTACAGCATCTAATAAATTTTCAACACGTTGTTTTGCCATTCCGCCAGGTTGAGGTTTTGGTTTGCCGTCGTTTTGATTTTTATCCTCTTTTTTGTCTTTGTTTTTGTCACCTTCTTTTTTATCCTTGTCTTTATCTTTTCCTTCGTCTTTCTTGTCGTCTTTTTTATCCTTGTCTTTATTCTTATCCTTATTATCGTCTTTCTTGTCTTTCTTGTCCTTGTTTTTGTCTCCGTCTTTTTTAGGTGGATTGTTTTTTAGGTATTCTTTTGCCAAGGCATAATTGTATCGTGTTTCTTCATCTTTTGGATTATTCCGTAAAGCATTTTTATAAGCTTCAACCGCATTGGAATAATCTTTATTTTTCATAAAGGTATTACCAATATTGTGAAAGGCCTGATGTTTTTCCTCTCTTGATTTAGCGTTTTTCAACGCTTTGGCATAGTGGTATTTAGCTTCAGCAGTTTGATTCTGTTTGTATATTGCATTTCCTAAATTATAAGAAGCTATAGATTTTTTTGGATATTTCGATTCAGAAATTCGGTATTCTGCTTCTGCTTCATCATATTTTTTATCTGAAAATGAATCGTTCCCTTTTGGCAAATTGTTGTCTGTTTCCTTCTGTTGACCTCTAGCCAAAAAGGAAAATAAGCATATAAAAAGTATCCAATATTTGTTTCTGTCTATCATCTATCAGTTTATTATCTAATTATCTTTTTCATTAAACAAATTCATCTTTTTTACCCATTTCGTTTTTCTTTCCAATAAGAAAACATCCAAGAACAATAAGAAAAAACCAAATCCTAAAAACCATTGAAATTGCGATTTATAATCGGCCATTTGGGTACTTTCAAATTCAGTTTTTTGAATATTATCTAGTGCATTTTTGACATAATCTAAAACCGCTTTGGTCGAATTACCATCAATATAACCACCATTAGCACTTTTGGCAATTGTTTTCAATACCTCTGCATTGCGTTTGGTTATAACCACTTCGC
>CANHWG010000035.1 GCA_947464335.1 Flavobacteriaceae bacterium | reverse complement strand
TAATTTTTTTTATGTCTTTTTCAGACGTTGGTTCCTTTTTGTTCAGAATGGCTTTTATTTCATCTAACATTTCATTTTTTTCCAGCATTTGAATTGTGATAGCACTTAATTGTCTTTTTTTAAATTCAACATCGCTTTCAAATTGTTGCTCTTCAAGTAGTTCTTGTCCTTCCGTCAGATTCACCGATTCCTCTTTTGTTTCAAGTAATTGCTTGTCGCGTTTATTGCTTCGTTTCAAAAAGAAAAAGAGGATTAAAAATACAATCACCAATAATCCCAAAAGCGATAGAAATAGGTAATTGGTAAGCTTTGCAACTTCTTTCTCTGCAACCATTAATTCGAGTTTTCTGTTTTTTTTAGACGCTTCTAATTTAACTTCTAAACTTTTTTTAATTTTTTCTCTTTCAATAGAATAAGAACGGTCTTTTAAACTGATGATTTGATTTTGTAACTGACTAACTTCTTTATATTCTTGTTGATTTTTTTTTAATTCAATGAGCGCTTCTAAAGTTTTTATTTCAGATGTTTTATCCGTTAGTGAGGCAGCTAAAATTCGGGCTTTATTATAATTTATTTCAGCCCCAAGTAAATCGTTTTCAAATACCAAAAACCATTTTCCTAGAGCCAATAGAGCATTTACTTGAGCTTGTTTATTTTTAGTAGTTTCAGCAAGAGTTAATGCTTTATTATAATTAAGTAAACTATTTTCTTTGTCATTATTGTTTTGTGCTATTTCTCCAATCTGTATATACGATTTCGGTAAATAGGTATTTGCTTGCTCTTTTTCATAAACTATAAAAGCAAAATTGCTAGGTGCAACCAATAGAAGTAAGGTAATTATGTAGTATTTCATGAAATTCAAAATCCAAAAATAGATTTATTTATTGTTATTTTAAATTATAGCGGTAAGTAATATGTTAACAATTCAAAATTCTATAATTTCATTAAACATTCAGCTGCTTTGAGTAAGGTTTCATCATCTTTAGCAAAACAAAACCGAATGTACTGCGCATCTTTTCCATTAGCATAAAATGTTGAAATCGGAATCGCTGCTACACCAAACGCTGTAACCAACCTTTTTGTAAATGTGATATCATCTTCATCTGAAATTTTACTATAGTCAGCTACTTGAAAATACGTTCCTTCACAAGGCAAGAGTTCTAATTTACTTTCTTTCAGTATGTTTCTAAAAAAATCGCGCTTTTGCTGGTAGAAATTCCCCAAATCATTCACATTTACGATGTCTAAGTAATCCGAAATGGCTCTCTGAGAAATGCTATTCACACTAAAAACCAAGAACTGATGTACTTTCTTTATCTCGTTCATTAAATGTTCTGGAGCAATGACATAGCCGATTTTCCAACCGGTAATATGAAATGATTTGCCAAACGAAGAAATACTAATACTTCTGTTCCATAATTTGGGACGATGATGTACTGAAATATGTGCTTTTTCAAAAGTAATATATTCATACACTTCATCGGAAAGAACGAGAAGATTAGGGTAGGAGTCCATTAGTTTTTCCAGTTGATCAAAATCAGTTGTAGACCATGTTTTACCTGTAGGATTGTGTGGATTATTAATGATGATAAGTTTTGTTTTCTCGTTGACAGATGAAGCAATTTTTTCCCAATTTGGAGAAAAATCATCGTTTAGAGAAATTCGAATAGGTTTTGCATTAATTAATAAAATAGGTGCTTCATAACAGTCATAACTTGGGTCCAAGATTATTACTTCCTCATTAGTATTGACTAAAGCTTGAATTGTTGCAAAGATTCCCTCAGTAGCGCCAGCAGTAATTAGAATTTCATCTGTTGGGTTCACGGTTCTTTGATACGATTGTTGGGTAAGTGTAGCAATTTTATCTAAAAGTGGCGGATATCCGCTCATCGGGGTGTATTGATGCACATTTTCTGAAGCTAATTTTGCTACAATTTCCGTTAAGCGTTTGTCTACTGGAAAATTAGGAAAACCTTGTGATAGATTGATGGCATTGTATTCGGCAGCCATTTTTGACATAACTGTAAAAATACTCGTACCGATATTGGGAAGTTTTGACATAGTTTATAATTGAAAAATAAAAGTACAAAAAAAGCACCTTTTTTGAGGTGCTTTTTAATAATGAGTATTTTTTATTTTATTTTTTTGGATCTACATTTTTATCAGAAGCCGACATGTCTCTAACACAAACATATTTTCCTTCTCTTTTTTCAAATACAGCAATAAAATTTCCTGTGTATAATGGAGCGCTTGTCGAATCGGAAACACGATAGTTTCCAATTTCAACTACTTGAACGCCATCACTTGAAGGAAAAATTTCATTGACTACAAAGGCAATCTGATAACCTTTAGGAAAATTTGCCAAATCTTCTTTTATCGATTTTTCTATAGCTGCTTTTCCAACCAATGGAGGTTTGTTTTGGCTAAAACTGGTGGCATCAGCGGCATAATATTCTTCTGCTTTTACGTTACGTTCGTTAAACATTTCGGCCATTTTATTTTCGATGGCTTGTATTTCATTTTTGATTTGTTCTTTGTCGATGGCTACATCTTCTGTTTTTGGTTTACAGCCAATAACTAATGCTAAAAGGGTCACAACAACGATACTGTTTAAAATCTTGTTTTTCATAAAATGGCTTATTTAAATGGTTTAATTTAATAACATTTCAAGATTTAGGGTTTATAAATATAATAATAAAATGTTTAAATTATACAAGTATTTTCAAATTTTATTATTGATTTCTTGGTTTCTGATATTGATTCTTAGCAAATTAAAGTACACTTGCTATTTTTTATTAGTCTACCTTGCCCAACGTATCAATTTTAATGTTGTTATTATGGAAACCGATTTTGAAGACTTGATTACAGGATATTTGGCAAACAGAATTGGTATATCTGACCATTTTTTGAGTGAAGGTTTATGCGGAAATTTAGCTGCTAACTTACTGCAGTTGCACCAAGAAAATGATTTAAAAGAAGCGGGCATTGGTAATGATAATTTACTCAATACGAACTCATTAATTCGTAAAGACAAGATTTATTGGCTTGATAAAATGCACAATAATCCTTATGAAAATTTATTCTTAGAAAAGATGGATGCTTTTGTGAGCTATTTAAATACTACTTGTTATACCAACATTCAGAGTTATGAATTTCATTATTCGCTTTATGAAGTAGGCGATTTTTATAAAAAACACTTAGATCAATTTAAGGATAATTCTAGCCGACAATACTCGATGATTTCTTATCTAAATCCGGATTGGGTAGAAAAGGATGGAGGAGAACTACTCGTTTACCAAACCGATGTCAACCAAAAAATAGCGCCAACTCATGGCAAAACAGTTTTCTTTAAAAGCAGTTCGCTCGAACACGAAGTTTTGGTTACGAATGAACTTAGAATGAGTATAGCTGGGTGGTTTAAAAAATAGTTTTTTATTTTGTTATTTGCCTGAAGTATGAAATATTGAGGTTTTGATGAGATAGCTTAGCTGCTTTATGCTTACTTTTATCTAGGGAAATTTTCTTCAAAATAATATAAGTTGAACAATTTAATTTATCTATTTTTGCTCTTTAACTAACTATATAATTTTATGAAAAAAATATTTTTACTTCCAATCCTTTTTTTATTAATGTTATCCTCTTGTTCCTCTGATGATTCTGTAACTGTTTCAGAAGAAAAGTTAACGAGAAAATGGTATTACAAAAGTTACCAAGCCAATGGTACAACTGATGCCTATGAACATTTACCTTGTGCTAAAGATTATGTTGAGTTTTTAGACAACGGAACTTACATAGAGTATTATATTACTAATTGCAACCCAACATCGATAGGAAATTCTACAGGTAGCTGGATTTTAGAAGGTAGTACTGTAGCTGTTGCCATTGACGGTGAGAATTATAGTGGTAAAGTAACCAAGCTTACTACTACTGATTTACAATTAACCCTTACGGCTGATTATGATGATGATGGAGATGAAGAAAAAGTAAGAGTAAATTTTACTAGTAACTAAGACAGTTCAAAATAAAAGCATAAAAAAACAGTAACAGATCGTTACTGTTTTTTTTTGGTTAATAGTGGTGGAAAAAAGGATTTTGAAAAAAATGATATAAGATAAAATAGGAGGGAAGTTGCTTGTTGGTAGATCAGAAAAGTAATAACAACTAACAGGAATGTTAGAGAAATCGTTGATTACAATCAGCGCTATTTGATTTTACTAGATATTACTTTTTTTAAATTAATTTCTGTGTTGTATTCTACCTTAGGTTCTTCAGCCAAAAATAATGTCAATTCTTGTTTAGTGTTAAAACCACTTATCTTTTGTTTGTAGCTTTCGCTTATGATTGGATTTTCAATTTCTAGTTTTCTTTTTTTGCTGATTTCCAAAAACTCATTTTCCAAATGATTACTTTCAATATTTTTTAAATTCCTGTTACATAAACAATTATACGAATGTTTATAAGTTGTTGAAAATGATCATATTATAATTTGTTTTTATTGAAAATTGATCAAATATTTGTATCAAATAATATTTTATGAACACATCATTTGAACGTTGCAAAGAAACTAAAGTAGAATGGCTGACACCTCCTGAATTGGTGACTCATTTAGGAAAATTTGATTTAGACCCGTGTAGTCCAATCGAAGCACCATTTTTACACGCAAAAAATAATTTTACAATTTCTGATGATGGATTGTCAAAAGATTGGTTTGGTAGAGTTTATTTAAATCCTCCTTATGGAAGGGGAATGGAGTTATGGATAGAGAAATTAAAATTCCACGGAAACGGAATTGCATTAATTTTTGCAAGAACAGAAACAAAATGTTTTTTTGAACATATTTGGAATGATGCGGATGCAATATTATTTGTAAAAGGAAGAATACGATTTTACCATATTTCTGGTATTCAAGCAGGAACTCCAGGAGCACCAAGTGTATTTATTGCTTACGGAACAGAGAATGCTTTAGCTTTAAAAAATTCTGGAATTGAAGGTAGATTTTTGGATTTAAAATTATAATATTTCATAAACAATTAACTCGGCAATATTGAATTCGGCATCAATTATCCATAAGTTTTCATTGAGAAGCTTTTTTAATGCTTCGTCTTCATTGACAACATCTTCAACAATACCTATTACTTGCATATTGTTTACTTCGTATGAACTATTTGGAGCTTCAGTTGTGCCTTCTGGAGATATAAATATAAATTTTTTCATATTTTTATTTTTTTATAATTTCCTCTTCCGTTAAATTCGATTAGTCCTTTATCTCTTAATAATTGTAATTGTTGACGGATTTTATCCTTGATATGATTGTTGTTTGGGTACTTAATTTTTAATTTATTTTCGAAAGCGTATAATTCATCTAAAGTAAATGATTGTTTTTTAATTTGTTCAACACAATTTAAAATATCTAATATCCAACCTCTTGATTCTAAACTTTTAGATTTTAAAAATTCAGTGCTTTTTAATTTTAAATGTACTTTTTCTTGTTCAATTATTTTTGAATTTTCAACTATAAAAATTCTTCCATTTTCAGGAACTTTTGAAATATCAATGTTACAACCAACCCAACCAGCTCGTTTAGCAGTAATTGATAGTGGTTTTCGTTTAATAATTATTTCTGGAGTGAAAAATTGTTTTGGAATTACTAAAAAATTATCGACTGTATTTTTATCATAGGTCAAAAAGAAAAAATTTGGATTCGTATCTGAAGTAATCCTCTTAATCATACTGTCATAAGCACCATCATTAATTATAGTACTTAACTTCCCGTTTTTACTTTTTAATTCAAACTCTTCTTTACATTCTATACAATAAAAATCTGCTACTGGCATATTGTTTTCAAAATCATTCAATGGTAATTGACCACAGTTTGGACAATATGAATTTTCTTTAACCCAGTTTTCGGTTAAAACTCTTGCAATCTGAGAATTACTTTTATAACCTTCTGCTAAGTCAATATTGAAATTTAAGTTCATTATAAGGTGAAACTTTTTGTTGTAATTTTTTTAGGAAATATTTTTTCAATATCTACTATCTATTGAATTTTACCACCAGCCCATTTTAGAAAAGGTTTTGCTTGCATATAATTGTTTGATTTCTGCTAAAATAAGAAATAATGAAGAAAGCTAATTGTACTTTTTGTATACTTTTCAACAAAAAAAACACCCACTAAGTGAGTGCATGTTGTTATGTGATTCCTCCTTTGTCGGAATGACAAGTTTGGAGGTAGATTATCGCCATAGCGGGACTAGAGAGCTTGCTCGACTGAACGTAGTTAATGACAACTTCTCGATATAATCCGCCGCGGTGGATCACTCGACGTGGCTTCGACATATTGTTTTCCAATGCTTCTACATTTTGTCCGCCATATTGGATACAAAAAAAGTCTCTCGAGGGAACATCAAACCTGTCAGGTTGGGTTAGTCTTGCAATAACACTTCTAAGATACTAATAGCTGCTTCGCTAATCTTAGTGCCAGGGCCAAAGACCGCAACGGCTCCGGCATCAAATAAGAATTGGTAATCTTGCGCCGGGATGACGCCACCTACGATGACCATAATGTCTTCGCGACCATATTTCTTAAGTTCTTCGATGACTTGAGGAACCAATGTTTTATGTCCGGCTGCTAATGAGGAAACCCCTAGGATGTGCACGTCGTTTTCTACCGCTTGTTTGGCGGCTTCGGCAGGCGTTTGGAACAGTGGTCCAATGTCTACGTCAAAACCTACATCGGCATAACCCGTAGCAACTACTTTGGCACCACGATCATGACCGTCTTGTCCCATTTTGGCAATCATAATACGCGGACGACGCCCTTCTTTCTTTGCGAAAGCGTCGGCTAATTGTTTGGCTTTTTCAAAGCTCTTGTCGTTCTTGATTTCTTTACTATACACGCCGCTAAAACTTCTAATTTGTGCTTTATAGCGTCCGAAAACTACTTCTAAGGCATCACTAATTTCACCTAAAGTCGCTCGGTTTCGGGCTGCTTCTACGGCTAAAGATAATAAATTTTTATCCTGATGACCATCAGGATCTTTTGAATTTTCCGCCCAAGCTCTTGCACACTCTGTCAATCTGGCCAAAATCGCTTTGACTTTCTCATTATGACGCGTAGCTTTAATTTGTGTTAAACGTTCAATTTGTTGCTTGCGTACCATATCGTTATCCACATCTAAAATCTGCAACGGATCTTCTTGGTCTAAACGGTATTGGTTTACACCCACAATAATATCTTGAGTACTGTCTATACGAGCTTGTTTTTTTGCTGCCGCTTCTTCAATTCTTAGTTTGGGAATTCCGGCTTCGATGGCTTTGGTCATACCGCCTAATTCTTCTACTTCTTGAATGAGTTTCCAGGCGTTTTGGGCAATTTCGTTTGTCAAACTTTCAACGTAATAACTGCCCGCCCAAGGATCGACCGTTTTGCAAATTTTGGTTTCTTCTTGTAAAAATATTTGGGTGTTACGAGCAATACGAGCTGAGAAATCAGTAGGCAAGGCAATGGCTTCATCGAGCGCATTGGTGTGCAATGATTGCGTTCCTCCAAAGGCAGCTGCAGCGGCTTCAATACAGGTTCGAGCCACATTGTTAAACGGATCTTGTTCGGTTAAACTCCAACCCGATGTTTGGCAATGCGTTCGTAAAGCCAACGATTTTTCGTCATTCGGATTAAACTGCTTCAAGAGTTTGGCCCACAACATTCTGCCCGCGCGCATTTTGGCAATTTCCATAAAATGATTCATTCCAATAGCCCAAAAGAAGGAAAGGCGAGGAGCAAACTCATCGATTTTCATTCCAGTAGCTAAACCCGTTCTAATATATTCTAATCCATCGGCTAGGGTATACGCCAATTCAATATCGGCAGTAGCGCCAGCTTCCTGCATATGATACCCCGAAATAGAAATGGAGTTGAATTTAGGCATATACTTACTTGTATATTCAAAAATATCCGCAATGATTTTCATCGATGGTGTTGGCGGATAGATATAGGTATTTCGCACCATGAACTCTTTTAAAATGTCATTCTGAATCGTTCCCGATAGTTGTTCTGGAGACACGCCTTGTTCTTCGGCAGCTACGATATAAAACGCCATAATTGGTAAAACGGCACCATTCATGGTCATAGAAACCGACATTTCACCAAGTGGAATTTGATCGAAAAGTATTTTCATATCTTCTACCGAATCGATGGCAACACCTGCTTTTCCGACATCGCCAAAAACGCGCTCGTGGTCAGAATCATAACCCCTATGAGTTGCTAAATCAAAAGCCACTGACAATCCTTTTTGTCCCGCAGCTAAATTTCTTCTGTAGAAAGCGTTACTTTCTTCGGCAGTCGAAAATCCAGCATACTGACGAATCGTCCATGGGCGACGCACATACATGGTAGCATAAGGACCGCGAAGGTTAGGGGCAAAGCCAGCACCAAAACCGATGTGTTCTAAATCTTCTATATCTTTTTCCGAATAGGAAGGTTTTAGCTCGATGTTTTCGGCGGTTAGAAAGTTGTTGGTTTCTTTAGACTTTAGACTTTCGACTTTCGACTCAATCTTTATATGTTGGATGTTTTTTCTCATAGTTTATTCTTCTTGAGATAAACGTTCTTGTTCTATTTTCTCCGCCAATCGTTTTTCAATAATCGGTACGATCAAAGTTTTACGTGGATTTTGTTTCACAAAAGGATACAATTCTAAATCGTGTTTCATTTTGTCGTTTTTGTTGGGGTATTTGTTGGTGCCTAACAAAATTTCTTTTCCACCATCAAACAGTTCCTGTTCTTTGGTAGCGCTTTCGCTGATTTTCTTTTGGATGTTGCCTTCTATGAGTTGGGTAATGAATCCGTCTTTAGCTTCAATTTCTTTGAAAAGCGTCAATGCTTTTTCCGCTAGTTGTTCGGTTAGGGATTCGATATAATAGGCACCATCAGCAGGATTACTGACTTTGTCAAAATAACTTTCGTGTTTTAAAATCAATAATTGATTACGCGCAATTCTATCTCCAAATTCATTGTCTTTATGGTACAAACTGTCATAAGGCAAATTGGCAATACTATTGGCTCCGCCTAAAATGGCACTCATGCATTCGGTTGTAGTTCGAAGCATATTCACATTATAATCGTATATGGTTTTGTTTCGTTTGGTTGGTGTAACAATAATATGGCAATCTAAGTTGTGATCGTATTCAGTTGCTAGCGTATTGAATAAAATACGCAAAGCACGTAGTTTGGCAATTTCAAAAAAATAATTGGTTCCAACTGAAACTTCAATAGTAATTGGTAGGTTGTTATTTTTAACTCGAGTAAAATACTCATTAATATGCGCCAAAGTATAGGCTAATTGTTGTACCATATTAGCACCAGAATTTTGGTAAATTCCGCTATTTATGGTTAAAAAAGGTATTGTTACTTTTTGTGAGATAGTATTTAGTTTTTCAAAATCTTTTTCTAGATTTTCGAACCAGTTACCGTCTTTGGCTAATTGACCAATTGGGTCTATTTGTATGTGTAATTTAGCATTGTTTTTTGTAGCAAATGCATCTATTTTATTGATGAAATCGACAGAAAGGAATGGCAAATAAAAATAATAGTTATTTTTATTTAAAGGAAGATTTTGCATTAATTCTTCAATAGAAACCATATCATTTTCTATTGTGAATCGAATACTTTCGGCACCGCGAGATAAAGAATCTAAGGCTCTTTTATTGGATAAAGCAACATCGTGCACGAAAATATTTTGTAAAACATCGAATCCGTTTTTATTAGTGTTGGTTCCAATTTTTTTGCAATCTTCATCGTAATGATAGAAAGGTTTTACTTTAATTCCCTCTAAACTTTCCCAAACCAAAGAATCGTTATAATCAGCACCTTTAAGTTCGTACTGTATTTGTTGTTTCCATTGTTTGGAAGAAACAGCTTCAAATGCATCAAATAAATTTTCAGTCATAAAATAGTAGCTTATAATGATTTTGAATCTGATTTTTCCTCTTTAATAGAATCTCCTTCAAATTCTATAATATAAATATCCTCATTGTTACGTTTCATATAATACTTTTCGCGCGCGTATTTTTCTATCTGATCCGGATTTTTAAGGAGTTTGATGTTTTTATCATCTTTACGAATTTCATCCTTATAGTATTTTTTATTGTCTTGAAGTTCGTTGAGTTGTTTGTTAAGGATTCGGTGTTCCATATAAGACGTGTTATCTAAAAATAACATCCAAACCGTAAAAAAAACCAATACAATAACATATCGGTTTCCGAGAATTTTCAAAATGGGATAGGCATTGGTAAGGTTTTTAAAATAACTCATAAAAAAATTAAGTAATTCTTTGATTGATCACTGCACGAACAACATCAATAGCCACCGTATTGTATTTATCATTTGGAATTATGATATCGGCAAAAGCTTTGGTTGGTTCTATAAATTGTTGGTGCATTGGTTTTAAAGTCGTTTGGTATCGATTTAGGACTTCTTCCATATCTCGACCGCGTTCGGCTATATCTCTTTTTAATCGGCGTATGAGTCGTTCGTCAGAATCGGCATGCACAAATATTTTGACGTCAAACATGTCCCGAAGTTCTGCATTTGCTAAGATTAATATGCCTTCAACAATCATCACTTTTCTAGGATGCGTAATGATGCTATCATCCGTACGGTTGTGGGTTACAAAAGAATACACGGGTTGTTCAATAGTATTTCCTTTCTTTAATTCGGTTAAATGACTTACTAATAATTCAAAATCGATAGCTCTTGGATGGTCAAAATTGATTAATCCTCTTTCTTCAAAACTTAAATTATTGTTTTCTCTGTAATAGGAGTCTTGTGATATGACACCGACTTCGGTTTCTGGTAATTCATTAATAATCTGTTGAACAACGGTTGTTTTTCCACTTCCTGTACCACCAGCAATTCCAATAATTAACATAGATTATTTGTGTTGTTTTAGTTTTAACAAAAATAGAAATATTATCGGAAGTTTGAAGAGAAATGAAAATAGAATATGTAAAAAAAGAGTTGTTCAGTTATTGATTACACATTGGATTGTGAAAAAGAGTAAAAAGCTTTTGAAAGCTAATTAATAATTCTATATTTGCACTCGCTTTCGGGGTGTAGCGTAGCCCGGTTATCGCGCCTGCTTTGGGAGCAGGAGGCCGCAGGTTCGAATCCTGCCACCCCGACCAGTAAATCCTTTCTGCATTGCAGAAAGGATTTTTTATTTGAAAAAATAGCCAAACTTACTTGAGCTATTTTTTCAAATAAAAAATACATCGCGCTGATAGCGCGAAAGGATTTACGAGTGCTAGAGCCCAAACTCAGGATCACGGAGTAATCCTGCAAAAGCCAAACTTGCTTGAGCTATTTTTTCAAATAAAAAATACATCGCGCTGATAGCGCGAAAGGATTTACAAGTGCTAGAGCCCAAACTCAGGATCACGGAGTAATCCTGTAAAAGCTTCTCGATACAATCGCAGCGGCGGATCACTTGAAGTGACGGTTGTAAAAACAAGACGTCTTTACTAGCCCCGACCTGCCTGCCGGCAGGCAGGTAGAAGCAAGCTACCATGTAGCGCGGATAGCGGGACAAATTATCCTCAGAAAAGTAAACCATATGCTTCTAAAAATATTATAAAATCTTGTTTTCAACAATAATCGAATCTTATTCACAAATTGCATTTAGCAATTAGTTTCCGAATGGATTTTCGACTGAAAAGTTTACATTTGCGCTTTAAATAAATATCAATTATGTCTGACACAATAGAAAAAGTAAAATGCTTAATTATAGGTTCTGGACCTGCAGGTTATACTGCAGCAATCTATGCTTCGAGAGCAAATATGTTTCCCGTTTTATATCAAGGAACACAACCCGGCGGGCAGTTAACTACCACTAATGAGGTTGAAAACTGGCCAGGAAACCCAGAAGGAATTACAGGTCCAGAAATGATGATTAATATTCAAGAACAAGCGCAACGTTTTGGAGCGGATGTTCGTGATGGTTGGGTAACCAAAGTTGATTTTTCGGGCAGTATACATAAAGTTTGGGTTAACGATACTAAAGAAATTCATGCTGATACTGTAATCATATCTACTGGTGCTTCTGCTAAATATTTAGGATTGCCTTCGGAACAACATTATTTACAAACCGGTGGCGGCGTTTCTGCTTGTGCTGTTTGTGATGGTTTCTTTTATCGGAATCAGGAAGTGGTGATTGTGGGTGCTGGAGATTCGGCTTGTGAGGAAGCGCATTATTTATCTAAATTATGTAAAAAAGTTACAATGCTCGTTAGAAGTGAGAAATTCAGAGCTTCTAAAATTATGGAAGCGCGTGTTCGTAAAACGGAGAATATTACTATTTTAATGAATCATGATACGGTTGAAGTACTAGGTGATGGACAATTAGTGAATTCGGTAAAAGCGTTGAACAAAACATCGGGTGAAGAAATTGTGATTGAGGCCACAGGTTTTTTTGTAGCTATTGGTCATAAACCAAACACGGATATTTTTGCAGATTATATTACACTTGACGAAACAGGGTATATTATTAATGTACCTGGAACGTCAAAAACGAATGTAAAAGGAGTTTTTGTTTCTGGTGATGCTGCTGATCATGTGTACCGTCAAGCGATTACGGCTGCTGGAACAGGTTGTATGGCAGCATTAGATGCGGAACGTTACTTAGCTTCTATGGAATAATTAGTAAAATATTTTGCAAAAAAAATCCCGTCTTGTTTTTTGACCGAGACGGGATTTTTTTATTAGTTTTTAATTGGTCTTTTCTTTAAAAGTGCACTATCTGAAAAGTGTTTCAAATCGATTTTAGGTTCGCCAAAAAGTTCAATTTCACTATTCCCAGAGGCACTAATAGTAGCAATATTACTAATGTTTATAGTTGCTTTAGAATAGGTTCCTGTTTCAATTAAGGCAGTTTTTGCAGTAAGTTTTTTTCCGGAAAAATCGGCACTATTATCTAATCGAAGTTTTAAATCTATAATATCACCTTCTATTTCGGCAGAAGATTTTTGATACATATCAAAACGCATTTCATTAGAGTTAATTAAACCCTTTACATAAGCACTTTTAGTAATATCTATAGCGGTTTTTTGTGATGTTAGATTTAGTTCAACTTTAGATTTGTCATTCGCCATCAACGTAAAATTAGTTGTTTTGGCATTTATAAATAATTTAGAATAATCGTAACTTTTGAAAGTAATAGTTTCTAAAATTATATCTGACAGTGCAGTAATATTTGTTTCGTCTTTGGCAATAACCATATTGAATTTATCGGTATAAACGACACGAACACTCAATTTTTTGTAACTTGATATCTCTCTATTTGTTGATATTCTTAGATTTTTCCCCGTCAGTTTATACTCAACAAATTCAATTAAATTATCATCAGCTTCTATTTCAATCCCACATTCATTACCTTTTACTAAAAAAACTTCTAAATTGTCTTCCACTTCAACACTTTCAAAATTGTCGACTTGCTTTTGTTCAAGCTTGACAATCTTAGAGCCTTTTACTTTTTCTTTTTTCTGAGCAAATGTCAAAACCGAAATTAAAAGCAGGGTTACAATAATTATTTTTTTCATGAATGTTCAAGCTATGTTTTTACTTACGATTGTTTGTCTCGACTTCTGAAAGAGACTCACTTGTCAAAAATAGAAAAAAAAACATCCCAATTTTAATTGGGATGTTTAATTAACTTAATCTTTTGAAATACTTCCACCCGAACTTTCTTCTTTTGATACAGTTTTGGGAGAACCAGTATAGTTTATAGAACTTCCGCTAGAAGATTTACCGACTAAACTTACTATAGGATGTATATTGGTAGAACTGCCACTTGATGATTCAGAATTTACATCGTTAGCAAATAATTCTCTTGCATCTATACTACTGCCGCTTGAAGAACGCGTTGTTAATCGCAACGCTTTTCCTCTGGCATTCAAAGTACTACCACTAGTTGATTGAAAAGCGATTTTATCATATTCTAAATCAAGATTGGTTTCACTACCACTACTTGTTTTAACAGTAATTTCGTTTCCTGCAAATACTCCAATTACTTTAACCGAAGCGCCACTTGAAGATTCTAGATCTGAAAGTTTTGGCATTTTTACCCGAATGTTTTTTGCAGTAGCTTCGTCAATATTTTCATCGGTTGTAATTACAAGTGTTTCGTTTTCTACTTTAGTAATTATATGTGATTGTAAATTTTCATCTGCTTCCACTTCGACAAAATAGGCTTCAGATTGTTCTATAATTACATTTAAACCACTATTAGCATCTATTTTTGAAAAATTAGTGCCAATATTTCTAGTTTGGTTAACTACTTTACCATTTCCGTCTATTCCATCTCCTAAATTTATGTTAGCGTTGCATCCGCTAAAAATTACTGCTATAATAACAAGTGTAATTACTTTTTTTCTGAATGTTATAAACTTTATCATGATTAATTAGTTTTAATTATTACTCCGTTTTCTCCGATTGTTAACTTACTTTTTCCTTCTTTTTTAACAGGTTTTGTTGTTTCGTTTACAATTACACTTTGCCCGTTAACTTTCACTGTTGTTGTTACAACACTATCTTTAGCTTCTGTATTTGTTTGAATATTGATACCTTCTTCATTTTCTATATCATCAAAATCACCCTCCTCGGCGGGGCAGTTTAAGCATATTACTTTTGAATCGTCTACTTTGTATATATAATCTTTTGAGCTGAAATGTAAATTAAAGAATTCATTGCTAGTTCTGTCAAAATTCTTTACGTATTCATCAGCTTTAAACAAGGTTCCTTTGGGTAAATACAGATACAATTCTACTTTTTGATCTCTGAATTTATTAGCAACATCAGTCAGTAAATAATTATCTAAAATTAATTGATTTCCTTCAATTTTATAATTGTATCTAATTTTTTCTGCTCTGTTTTTTGAGTCTACAGCTGATTTCCCTACTGCTAAACGTTCTATTTGAATATAGGGCAAGTTTTCCTCAGTTGGCATTATTTCTAAAGAAACATTATTAGAATAAATAATTTCTTTATTGTTTTCATCTTGTGTAAGTCTGAAGTCAGTATGATTGTACACATTTTTTGAGTAAAAATCATTGTTTTTAAATTTGATGTACAAAGTATCAGTTAGTGCAATATTGATGGTTTCTTTTTTAACATCTTTACCATCATACGCAATTTGAGTTGCTTCTTTTATTCCAAGTGAAATTAATATTCCAACGGCAATTATCCATAAACCTAATAAACTAAATTTAATGATATTACCTAATGATTTCAAGTTAGTCACCAATAATTTTAAACCTAGTATTAGGAAGAAGAAAGCTGGTATTCCGGCAGCTAGAAGAAATAAAACTCCTTGCATCCAAATAGGTGTTTCTAAACCAATTGGAGTACTTATGTGATTCAAAATAAAATTCTCAGGCATTGTTGATGAGAACATCATGAATATTGAAGTGAAGCAAATTGCTAATAATGCGAATGACGATGTAACCACAATGATTGCGCCTAACACTTTGGCGAATGCCTTAAAAATATTTACGAATACATCGCCAATTCCGTCAGCAACTCTAGTTGCACCAGTTTTGACTTCGTTTCCCATAGAATCAAAATCAGCATTTTTAAACTTATTTGAAACACTTTCAAACTCTTCTCTTACTTTTTTTTCGATGTTAGAAATGGTAACTGGTTCTCCTGTCATTTCTAGTTTTTCACTTGTTGTAACTGCTTTTGGCATCGCTATCCAAAGGATGATGTAAGCAATAAATCCAGTTCCGAATCCGAAGAATAATATTAGAAAGAGTATTTTTAACCAAACGGCGTCAATTCCGAAATAATGACCTAAACCTGTACAAACTCCTGCAATTGTTCCTCTATCTTTATCTCGATATAGTTTTCTTGATTTTGTATACGGATAAAATGGTTCTGGAGCTTTTTCATCTCCTTCATCATCAAGTCGGTAATCTTCGGGTTGTCCCATAATTACAATTACTTCATCAACATCTTTGATGTTAATAACGTGTTTGTCGCTTTTTTGTTTCTCGGTAAGTAATTCGGCTACACGCATTTCAATATCTTTCATGATTTCTTCTTTTCCGGAGGAATTAGAAAGGGAACGTTTTATTGCCTCAAAATATCGAGTTAATTTTTGGTATGCATCTTCATCTATGTGAAAAACTAAACCGCCTATATTACTATTTACTGTTTTGTTCATGATTTCTTTGATTTGTTAGTTGTGATGATGTTTACGGCATCAGACAGCTCAGTCCAAGTACCACTTAATTCGTTTAAAAATGTTTTTCCAATTTCAGTTAGACCATAATATTTTCTGGGTGGTCCTGATGTTGATTCTTCCCAACGATAGTTGAGTAAACCATCATTTTTTAGTCTTGTCAGCAGCGGATAAACGGTTCCTTCTACCACAAGTAATTTAGCGTTTTTTAACGTTTCTAAAATTTCAGAAGTATATGCTTCTTTATCTTTGAGCACACACAATATACAAAATTCTAAAACACCTTTACGCATCTGGGCTTTTGTGTTTTCAATATTCATAATACATGATTTAATTTTTTTGATTACTACTTATTCGTTTTTTGATTTTTTCGCAACGCGATGACTATTTAAGTTGCGTATTGATTGATGATTGAAACTGATTCGATTGATTTTTCCCGATTTTTTTCTATTTCAGCTAAGATAAATTTATTTCTTCGATCTGTAAAATTACGTCGCTATTGTCTTCTGTTTTAAGATTAAATCTTTAGCCAATAAATACGTTTTGTGGAGTTACAATTTCGAATTGATTAATTTCTTTTTGTAATTCAATTTTTTGCATTTGGAAGTGATTTACTTCGACACCATTGTTTTCTTGTGCTACTAATTTTGCGGTCATGACAAGTAGCGTTCCTGCAAGTAAGATTAACTGTTTCATTTTTAATTGATTTTGATTGATAATTGATTATTTAAAAAAAGGTATGCTTAGTGGATATTTGTAATGTTCTCCATGAGATGTTTTTACAGCAGCTAGTATAATGTATACAAATTCAATAACTTTTACAGTGCATAATAAAAAACAGGCAAGAAGACCGACAATAGCAAATCCAGTACAATTTTCTAATTGAAAATTAGTAATAGTAAAATTATTGTCATTAACAATTGCTTCAAAAGGAACATTTAGAAAAAAGGCATAAATTAAAGATGGAATTGCTATTAAGCATAAAACAAGACTATATATAAAAACACTTAGTTGAAAATTCAAAACTTGTTTACCATTATAATCAATAAACTTTGAATCATCTTTTTTAGAACTCCAAATTACAATGGGTATAATATAATTTCCAAATGGAATAAAATATTGTGTTAAAGCACTTAAATGTAGAATAGTTGCTAGGTTTTTGTTACTAGTTGTTGTCATGATTATTTTGATTGATGATTTTAATACTATAGATAGACTATTAATTTCTTATACAAAGATACAGTTAAAAAACAGTATTATGTAATACAAAGTACTAATAATTAACAAAATTTTAACATTTAATAAAATACTGACACCATCTTGTTTTTCATTACATTTACAGTAAAATAGGGCACTTATGATACTTTCTCCTTCAAAGTTAAATACTTTTTTATTTTTTAAATTACCATCTGCTTTTTGGTGTGGCGTTAGAGTGAAATCAATTTCCAACGACGCATGTATTGTTACTGTTGCCCATCGATGGTTTAATCAGAACCCATTTAAATCGATGTATTTTGCTGTTCAAGCAATGGCAGCTGAACTTACAACTGGAGCTTTAGTAATGATACAGATTAAAAAAAGTGGTAAAAAGATTTCTATGCTTGTCGCAAGTAATAATGGAAACTTTACCAAAAAAGCTACGGGAAGAATTACTTTTACTTGTAAAGATGGAAAATTAATTGAAGAGGCTATTGAGAAAGCTATAGCAACTGGTGAAGGTCAAACTATTTGGATGAAATCGATAGGGATTAATGAAATCGGCGATCAGGTTTGTGAAATGAACTTTGAATGGAGTATAAAAGTCAAGCCATAAACAAAAGTTAAACCTACTATAATTGTTTATACTTTATAAGTTTTGATTGTAACTTTGAAACAAAAAAATGAAGATTCTAATTACCGGAGCAACAGGATTGATTGGTAATGCGTTAGTGAAATTGTTATTAGCTCAAAAACATACCGTTAATTATTTGACAACTTCAGAGTCAAAAATTGTAAATCAATCTAATTATAATGGCTTTTATTGGAATCCAGAAAGAGGTATAATTAATGAAGACTGTATCTATAATGTAGATGTTATTATTCATTTAGCAGGTGCCAATATAGCAAAAAGATGGACAGAAGCTTATAAACAAGAAATTGTAGAGAGCCGAATTATATCAAGCGAACTACTGTTTAATCTGATTAGAAAAACTCCAAATCAAGTAACACAATTCATTTCAGCTTCTGGAACCGCAATTTATCCAGAAAGTTTTACTAAAGTATATGATGAAACAACGGTAGAAACTGAAGATAGTTTTCTATCGAATGTTGTTAAGAAATGGGAGGAAAGTGCCGATAGATTTAAAGTTTTTGGAATTAAAGTTTGTAAAATAAGAACTGGAATTGTATTTTCTAATCAAGGTGGTGCTTTACCAGAAATGATAAAGCCAATCAAAATGGGTTTTGGAGCTTCTATGGGCAGTGGTAAACAAATGCAATCTTGGATACATTTACATGATTTAGTTGCTATGTACTGTTTTGCTATTGAAAATCAATTGGAGGGTATTTACAACGCAGTATCTCCCTATCCGGTTAACAATTCTGAGCTTACTAAAGTTATTGCTAAGACTTTAAAAAAACCATTATTACTGCCAGATATTCCTCAGTTTGTGATGAAATTAATTTTAGGTGAAATGAGTTATCTCCTTTTTTCAAGTAAAAACATAAACTCTAACAAAATTCAAAAACTAGGATTTCAATTTCAATTTCCTAACATTGAATCCGCTCTTAAAGATTTATATTCATAAAAAAAAGTGCTGTCATGAAACAGCACTTTTTTTTTACTATAAAGATTCTTGAATTAATAATTTTTTACAGCGATAGTCAAACTAGATTTAGATTCAGTATCAAAATCAAATACAAATTTAATCAAATCGAAAACGTAATAGTCTTAAAATTTTATTAATTTTTAGTATTATTTTTTTCTCTAAATCTTGTTGAAAAATAAAAAATAATGACAATTTGACATTTTGAATGAAATGGCAGTACTTTTGCTATCCAAAATAACCAAATGAAAATCAAAAATATATTTAAAAATAATAGCATAATGAATTCTGAAAATAGCGAAAAAGAATGTGATGTTACAGAAAATGAGTTGAATTCAGTAGAATCTGCTGTAGAACTTACTGTTGAAGAACAATTGCAAGAAGATTTAGCCAAAGAAAAAGACAAATTTTTACGCCTTTTTGCTGAATTTGAAAATTTTAAAAAAAGAACTACCAAAGAACGAATAGAATTGTTTAGAACTGCAAATGAAGAAGTTCTTCAAGCGATATTACCAGTTTTGGATGATTTTGACAGAGCTATGGTTGAAATTTCTAAATCAGAAGATGAAGTTTTATTAAAAGGAGTGGAGTTGATTCATGAAAAGCTTAAAAACACTCTTGTTTCTAAAGGTTTAGAGCAAGTAGAAGTTAAGGCAGGAGATGCTTTTAATGCAGATTTTGCTGAAGCAATAACACAAATTCCTGCACCATCAGATGATATGAAGGGTAAAGTTGTTGATGTGATTGAAAAAGGATATAAACTTGGAGATAAAATAATTCGTTTTCCTAAGGTAGTTATTGGACAATAAAAGTATTATGAGCAAAAAAGATTTTTACGAAATATTAGGTATATCCAAAAATGCCTCTGCCGAGGAGATAAAAAAAGCGTACCGTAAAAAAGCAATTGAATTTCATCCCGATAAAAATCCAGGGGATAAACAAGCCGAAGAAAATTTTAAAACTGCCGCAGAAGCATACGAAGTTTTAAGTGATGCTGATAAAAAAGCAAAATATGATCAATATGGTCATGCCGCTTTTGATGGTAGTGGAGGTTTTGGTGGAGGTCATCATATGAATATGGATGATATCTTCAGCCAATTTGGAGATATTTTTGGTGGTGCTTTTGGTGGCAGTGGATTTGGTGGATTTGGCGGAAATGGTGGAGGTCAGCGCAGGGTAAAAGGAAGCAATCTTCGTATCAAAGTGAAATTGACATTAGAAGAAATAGCCAATGGCGTTGAGAAAAAAGTAAAAGTTAAGCGTAAAGTTCAAGCTCAAGGAGTTAAATATAAAACGTGTTCAACTTGTAATGGTCAAGGTCAAGTATTAAGAGTTACCAATACTATATTAGGTAGAATGCAGTCAGCTACAACATGTCATGTGTGTGGAGGAACTGGTCAAACAATTGAAAGTAAACCCACAAATGCCGATTCCCACGGAATGATACTAGAAGACGAAACGGTTTCAATCAAAATACCAGCTGGAGTTGTTGATGGAATGCAGTTGAAAGTATCTGGTAAAGGAAATGATGCCCCAGGAAATAGCATTGCAGGAGATTTAATCGTAGCCGTTGAAGAACTAGAACATGATTTTTTAAAGCGTGAAGGTGAAAACCTTCACTATGATTTGTATATTAGTTTTGCAGAAGCGGCTCTTGGAGTCTCTAAAGAAATAGAAGCTGTAAACGGAAAAGTGAGAATCAAACTTGAAGAAGGTATTCAATCCGGAAAGATATTGAGGTTAAAAGGAAAAGGTATTCCAAGTATAAATAGTTATGGAAGTGGCGACTTATTAGTTCATGTAAATGTTTGGACACCAAAGAAATTATCTAAAGAACAACGTCAATTTTTTGAAAAATCATTAACCGATGAAAACTTTATTCCAAATCCCGAAAAAGGAGATAAATCTTTTTTTGAAAAAGTGAAAGATATGTTTTCGTAGTTAAAAAAATATATTTACATTTGAAAGTTACTTGGAAACTTGTAACTTCTTTTTCATAGCAATTTTTCCCATCCTTATGTAAAAATCAGGGTGGGTTTTTTTGTAACAAATCCCATCATATTATTACTTATTGAGTACTTTTGCAAAAGCAAAAAACAAATCAATGTCAAAAACAGTTTAAAGATATTTTTGATTATTGTCATTGAAATTTAAAACTATGAGCAATATACTTGAAGTAAAAAAAGTCGTTAAACAATATGGTGATTATACAGCACTCAATGAAGTTTCTTTAACAGTTCCCAAAGGTAGCATATATGGACTGCTGGGTCCAAATGGTGCCGGAAAAACTTCCTTAATACGTATTATCAACCAAATTACTTTACCTGATGGTGGTTCTGTAATCTTAGATGGTGAAAAACTAAAACCCGAACATGTTAGTTTTATTGGTTACATGCCCGAGGAAAGAGGACTCTACAAAACAATGAAAGTTGGTGAGCAGTGTTTGTATCTAGCGCAATTAAAAGGACTTTCTAAACAGGATGCAAAAAAACAATTAGACTATTGGTTTGAACGTTTGGAGATTCAAGGTTGGTGGAACAAAAAAATACAGGAACTTTCTAAAGGAATGGCTCAGAAAATCCAGTTTGTTGTTACGGTTTTGCATAAACCAAAGTTGCTTATACTCGACGAACCCTTTTCTGGTTTTGATCCGGTAAATGCTAACTTGATTAAAGATGAAATAATTGAATTAAACAAACAAGGAACTTCCGTAATTTTTTCCACACATCGAATGGAAAGCGTTGAAGAGATGTGTGAATATATCGCTTTAATTCACAAATCAAATAAACTCATTGAAGGTAAACTAACAGATGTAAAAAAACAATTTAGAACCAATGATTATGAAGTCGGAATTCTAACTAATAATGTCGAAGGATTAATGTTTGATTTGTCTCAAAAATTTACTTTAAGCCAAACCGATTTTAAATCATTGCACGATGAATTAAAGTTGAAAATCAATATTGGAAATGCAACACCTAATGAATTGTTGAATATATTGGTACAACGAGGCCAAGTAACCCATTTTGTAGAAAAAATTCCAAGTATGAATGATATTTTTATCCAAACAGTAACTGATAAATAATGAGCAAGCTACCATTAATTATAAAAAGAGAATTTATTGCCAAAGTACGTAATAAATCATTCATTGTTATGACTTTTCTTAGTCCATTATTGTTTGTTGCAATTGGTATTTTTGTTGGTTATTTAAGTACCATGAAAGCCGATAGTAAGACCATTGCAATTCATGATGAAACTGGAAGATTTTTCACAGAATTTAAAAGTGATCAAGAATATAAATATGTCGATTTATCGCAAGTTGATTTAAGAACTTTGAAAGATAGTATCGTTAGTGAAAGTTATGAAGGTCTATTAATTATTCCCAAAGCCGAAGATAATGCCCAACTTCAAAAGGGAATTCAGTTTGTGTCTAATGATAGCCCTAGTGTTTCATTTATAGACGATATGGAAGAAGCCATAGCAAAAAAAATAACTACCGAAAATTTGCAAAGCCAAGGTCTTGACACTTTAAAAATTAACAATGCCAAAGCAACAGTTGCTATAAATCTATCTAAAGCTTCTGGAGAAACTGCACTCAAAGGATTAAACGAAATCAAAATCGCTATAGGTGGTGCTTTTGGTTATTTGATTATGATGTTTATTGTTTTGTATGGAAACATGGTTATGCGCAGCGTTATCGAAGAAAAAACATCTCGAATCATAGAAGTAATTATTTCATCTGTTAAACCATTTCAATTGATGATGGGTAAAATTATTGGTACATCATTAGCAGGAATTTTGCAATTTTTAATTTGGGCATTGTTAGGATTGACGGCTATGTTTATTGTTTCAAGTATGTTGGGTGTACAAATAGGAGCCACTTCGGGAGCACAAGGACAAGCTATGCAAGCAGCACAACAAGTTTCAAGTAGTGATATTCAAATGTATATTAAAGAATTATGGAATTTGCCTATAGCTACAATTCTCATTTCCTTTATAATTTATTTCATAGGTGGCTACTTTTTATATAGTTCGTTCTATGCATCAATAGGAGCAGCAGTTGATAATGAAACTGATTCTCAGCAATTCTTGTTACCTATTATTATGCCTTTGATTTTGGGAGTTTATATCGGTTTCTTTACCGTCATGAATGATCCACACGGAACGGTAGCTACAGTATTCTCAATGATACCTTTAACTTCTCCAATCGTTATGATGATGCGCATTCCGTTTGGAGTTCCATTATGGCAAATTATCGTTTCTATGTCGCTTTTATTTGGAACTTTTATTGGAGTGGTATGGTTTGCTGCTAAAATTTACCGTGTCGGAATTTTGATGTATGGTAAAAAACCAACTTGGAAAGAGCTTTACAAATGGTCAAAATACTAAGAAGCATGAAGAAGGTATTACTTGTAGTTACTTTGTTATTTTATGGAATGGTTCAAGCTCAAAAAGAACAAGTTCAAAAGACCATTGAAACTTTTTTTGAAGGATTTCATGCCAAAGACACTATCAAAATAAAATCTACTTGTAGTGACAAATTGATTTTGCAATCAATATCAGAAAATACCAAAGGAAATAAACTTTCAGACGAAACGACAACTAGTTTTTATAAGTCAGTTGCCTCTATTCCTGCCAATATAAAATTTGAAGAAAGGATATTGAGCTACAACATCCAAGTTGATGAATCAATGGCTCACGCTTGGACACCTTATGAATTTTATAGAAATGGAGAGTTAAGTCATAAAGGAGTCAATGCATTTACCTTGTATTTAGATGGAACTTCTTGGAAAATAATTTATATAATTGATACTAGAAAAAAATAGTGAAAAGATTTATTTTTATTTTAAGTTTTGGATTTTCGGCTTTTGCTCAAGATAAAAGCGAATTAAAAACCACCTTTTCGGGTTTTGTAGAAACTTACTATTCCTATGATTTTAATCAACCAATAACGGATTCAAAATTACCGTTTATGTATAATTATAATCGGCATAACGAATTTAATATCAATATTGGATTGCTTCGGGCAAAAGTCGAATATGATAATGCTTACGCAATAGTATCGTTGCAATCAGGAACTTATATTGACGATAATTATGCCAACGAAAAAATAAAATATCTAAACGAAGCTTATATTGGGTTGTATCTAGATTCCTCAAAAAAACAATCAATTGAATTGGGTATTTTACCAAGTTATATTGGGTTTGAATCCGCTACAACGGCTTCCAATTTAACTTTAACTCGTTCGTTATTAGCAGATAATTCTCCCTATTTTATGACGGGTATTAAATATAGTTACAAACCATCAGAGAAATGGAATTTTGCTGCTTTATTAACCAATGGTTGGCAACGAATAAACAAACCCCAAAAAGAGGTTCTTCCCTCTTTTGGTACTCAAGTTGTATATAAATCCAACGCAAATTCTACTTTAAATTGGAGTACTTTTATCGGAAAAGAGTTCAATGGTTTAGATTTTACCATGCGCTATTTTAGTAATTTGTACTATGATCAAAAATGGAATGATAAATGGCGAACTATTGTTGGTTTTGATTATGGTATACAAGATTTTAGTTCAACTGATAATCAAAAAGCTACATGGTTAAGTCCGGTGATTATGGCACAATATTCAATTCATTCTAAATGGCAAACGGCTTTTAGAACCGAATATTACCAAGATGAAAAGAACATAATTATAGCCGGTAATGAAGCGTTTAAAACGCTTGGGTTTTCATTAAATTTAGACTATTTACCCAATTCAAAAGTTAAATTAAGAACCGAAGCACGGTATTTGCAAAGCCAAGAAAATACGTTTGTGAAAAATGATTTACCTACTGACAACAACTTTTTTGTAACAACTAGTTTGTCATTCGAATTTTAAATATATAATATACGCTCATTGATTTATACAAGTAATTAAAATAATTGTGTAACTCGCTTCGTTAACTTCATTACTAAATTTGTTTCTAACAAAATAATAATGAAAATTATGAAAAGAGTAAGCATTAAAAGTAGAAGTATTGTAGCTGCTTTATTAATTGGTGGTTTAGGATTAATAGCTACTTCATGTAGTGATGACGACAATGATGGGGAAACATTAATTCCTTTGGCGGGCAAATGGGAAATTAGTAAAGTGGGAACATTAATTGGAGAAACGGAAACTTTAATTGATGCGCCACAAAATCAATCGGGTTGTGAAAAAGATTTTATGCGATTAAAATCGGATAACACGGTAGAGGAAGGAAACTATGATTCAACAATTGATCCTTGTGCTTTGTTTACTGATTTAGGAATTTACTCTAGATCAAATAATAATCTAACTAAGGTTGTTGATGGTGTAACTACAACTCAAGATATTATGAATTTAACTCTTAATGAATTAAAATTAAAGGATGCTAACGGAATTATCGAATTATATACCAGGTAAGGAGTTAAATTTCAAAAGTTTTTAACTAATAATTAGTATGCGGAGTTAACTTTAATCGTTGTCTCCGTTTATTTTTTTTCAATAAAACTACAATACTAACAATCTGCCATATTTACCGCTACAGCCAAACCGCCTTCCGAAGTTTCTTTGTATTTAGAGTTCATGTCTTTGGCTGTTTGCCACATCGTATCTATCACTTTATCTAGAGGAACTTTAGCATTCTTAGCATCGGTTTCCATAGCCAATTCTGCCGCATTTATTGCTTTAATTGCTCCCATTGTATTACGTTCGATACATGGTATTTGTACCAAACCTCCAATAGGATCACAAGTCAATCCCAAGTGATGTTCCATGGCTATTTCGGCAGCCATCAAGACTTGTTCAGGAGTACCGCCCATAACTTCACAAAGTGCAGCTGCGGCCATAGAAGAGGAAACGCCAATTTCCGCTTGACATCCACCCATAGCAGCCGAGATAGTAGAACCTTTTTTAAAGATGCTGCCTATTTCTCCTGCTACCATCAAGAATTGTTTGATTTCTTTTTCACCTGCTTGATGATTTTCTATCACTAAATAATACATTAATACTGCCGGAATCACACCAGCACTTCCATTAGTTGGAGCAGTTACTACTCTGCCAAGAGCAGCATTTACTTCATTAACGGCTAAAGCAAAACAAGAAACCCATTTTAAAATTTGTCGAAACTTTACTTCTGTTTTTCGTATAGTTTCTAACCATTCTTGCGGAGTGGTATAATTGGCTAAACCAATCAAACCTTGGTGCATATCAAAAGCGCGTCGTCTTACATTTAAACCTCCAGGTAAAATACCTTCTGAGTGACAACCAATATACATACATTCTAACATCGTGTTCCAAATACGCATCAGTTCACTATGCACTTCTGCTTCCGGACGCATCGAAATTTCATTGGCATATACAATTTCAGAAATTGATTTGTTTTGAGTTATAGTAAACTGTAATAATTCTTCCGCATTTTGAATTTGGAAAGGAAAGGCGCATTTTATTTGATGTTTTTTTTGAGCATTGACACGTTCTTCCTTAACTACAAAGCCGCCACCAATAGAATAAAAGGTAGAAATATATTCTGATTCATTATCCAAAAAGGCCGTAAAGGTTAACCCGTTGGCATGAAAAGGAAGAAAGTTTTTGTTGAAAACAATATCCTGAAGAAAATAAAAAGGGATACTGATTTTATTTCCTAAAATAATTTCGTTTTTATCTTCTATAGTTTTTATAATTCCGGCTATATCTTTTACAGGAATGTATTCTGGATCTTGTCCGCTTAATCCTAGCATTAAAGCTAAATCGGTAGCATGACCTTTTCCCGTTAAGGAAAGTGATCCATATAAATCAACTTTAACTCTTGTTACTCTGTCGAATAGATTTTCGGTTTGCAATTCAGATAAAAAACGTTCAGCTGCGCGCCAAGGACCAAGTGTATGGGAACTTGATGGGCCAACCCCAATTTTAAGCATGTCGAAAACAGAGATACATTCTTCCATTAACTATATCGATTTAGTTATCACAAATATAGAGTAAAGAATAATAGTAATTAATTTTTAAATAAATTTTCATTAGTAAAGTAGGGTATTCTTAGATCTTATTGTTTTACTTTTATAACTTTAAAAAATATATATCATGAAAAAATTAAAATCATTATTAGCTATTATTTTATTGATTGTTTTGTTGAGCTCTTGCTCAAGTGATAGTGGAACTACTCAAAACAAAATGCAGATTGTTGCAAAAGCAACTTACACCAATCCATCTAGTAAAAATGCATCCGAAGTTGGAATGAACAATGATGTAGTGATCACAAGTTTTAAAGTTAACATCAGAGAAATGCAATTCAGCTTAGCAGAATCGGATGACGATGATAACGATGATGACAGCGATGATGATAATGGTAACGGAGATAACGATGATGACGGCGATTATGATGGTGATGATGAGATTGGACTTAATGGCCCATGGGAATTAGATTTATTGAATCAGAGTGCTCCAGTTACGACAGTTACAATAGCCAACGGTACTTATGAAGAAGTTGAATTTGAATTAAGTAAAAATTTAGTGAATACATCACCAATGTATAATAGAACTATCGAAATCAGAGGAACAATTAATGGAACACCATTTGTTTTTTGGCATGATGAAGAAGCTGATTTTGAAATTGATTATGAAGATATGAATCAAAGTTTAATTGTTAATAACAATTCTTTTG
>CANHWG010000034.1 GCA_947464335.1 Flavobacteriaceae bacterium | reverse complement strand
ATTTAACCATTACAACGCCACCAACTAGTTTTAGTAGTGGTGGTATTAATTTTGTAGTTACCTCTCCGACCACTGTAGCTGTAGGCAGTAATACAAGTGCAAGCGGTAGTATTAGTATTCCAACTTCGGTAAGTACTAGTTGTGGTGTTTATTCCGTCACTAGCATTGGTGATAATGCTTTTAAATTATGCATTGGTTTAACATCAATAGCTATTCCCGACTCGGTTACTAGTATCGGTAGTGCTGCTTTCGCTTTATGTAGTGGTTTAACTTCAGTTTCTGTTCCAAACTCGGTAACTAGCATTGATGAATTTGCTTTTTACGGTTGTACAGGTTTAACATCGGTTACTATTTCCGACTCTATAACCAGTATAGCATCAGCAACTTTTCAAAGTTGTTCTAATTTAGCATCAGTGACAATACCCAACTCGGTAACAAGCATAGGTAGTGATGCTTTTAACGGTTGTTCTGTTTTAACAACAGTAATTATTCCTGAATCAGTAACAAGTATAAGTGTTTCTGCTTTTAACGAATGTACAGGTTTACTATCGGTTACTATTCCAAACTCTGTAACTAGCATTAATGAATTTGCTTTTTACGGTTGTACTGGTTTAACATCGGTAACCTGCAATGTAACAACACCCTTGGCTATAAATTCAAATGTTTTTGGTAGTGTAAACCAAAGTGCTTGCAGTTTAATAGTCCCTGTTTCTAGTATTACTGCTTATCAAGCTGCTGCTGTTTGGAAGGATTTTGCTCCTATTTCTTGCGCAACTCCTACAGTAAATACAACTACTATTTCGGCTTGCGAGAGTTATACTTGGTCTGCTACAGGTCAAACCTATACGGAGAGTGGCACTCACAGCGTTACTACCAATTGTGTAACGGAAGTGTTAAATTTAACCATAAATACGCTTTCTTCTATTCCAAGTGCAGGAAGTAATGGTATTTTATCGGTTTGTGTAGGGACAACTCTAACTAACGATGAATTATTTGCAGCATTAACAGATTCACCAGCTGCGGGTGGTTCATGGTCCAATGTTGGCTTGGTGTATACGTATACGCAAACAGGTAATGCAGCATGTTCAAATAAAACGGCAACGATTACGGTTACAGAAACAGCGCAACCAATATGGTATTTAGATGCTGATGGGGATACGTTTGGAGACATTGCGATTACACAATCCAATTGTATACAGCCTTCCGGATATGTAAGCAACAGTTTGGATTGCAATGATAATGCATACAGTTTAACCAATTCATGTTCATCAATTGTTAATTTAAAATTATTTATTGAAGGTTATTTAGATGGAACTACAATGAGATCTGTAAACCTTAATCAAGGTGGAACTATGGCTTCTACTGATGTAGAAACAGTAACGGTTGAGTTACATGATGCTACTACTCTTGCAGTTGTGCATACTACAACAGGAATGTTACATACAGATGGAACACTTCAAGCGGTATATACTGCTGCGCCAAGTGGATCATTCTACATCTCAGTTAAAGGAGCTAACTTTATCAGAACATGGACTGCTACTTTACAAACAGTAGGTACGACTGCGTTAACTTATGATTTCAGTAATGCTGCATCAAAAGCAGCTGGTAATAACATGAAAGAAATAGGTGGTATTTTCACTTTCTATTCTGGAGATTTAGATGCTGATGGATTTATAGATTTACCAGATTATAGTTCTTGGGAAGCAGATTATAACCTAGGTAATGTTGGAGCATATCCAACTGACTTAGATGGTGATGGTTTCGTAGACTTACCAGATTATTCAGTTTGGGAAGCTAACTATAACGCAGGTATCACTGAAGTACAACCAGTACCTTAGTACTATTAACTTTATTAAATAACAAATTAGTACTATTTTTATTGGCAATAACGTTATTTGAAACTCCAACTTTTTGAAAAGCCATCTCCAAAGATGGCTTTTTTTGCTTCTAAAAACTTTAACAAATATTTTTGTTTAATAAATATTGAAATTAGTTAAACAATACTTACTTTTATACCACTAAAATATTATGATATGGCTACTACCAAAAAAGCATCTACCAAAAAAGTATTAGTAGATGATTATGTAATTATTTCAAATTTTATGAATGATGTACTTGTTCATAATGAAGAACCAAAAAATATATATGTTTTTTGTGAAAAACATGCCATTAGCGAAGCTGATTTTTATACTTTCTTTGGTTCATTTGATTCTTTAAAACAAGATATTTGGGTTAAGTTTTTCGAGAATGCTACGGCAAGTATTGAAAAAGACGAAGCGTATAAAAACTATACAGATAAAGATAAATTACTGGCTTTGTATTTTACTCTTTTTGAAATTTTGAATTTAAACCGATCGTATATTCTGTTTACACTTAAAGAAAATAAACAAGGATTAAAAAATTTGAAACTTTTAAAACAATTCAGAAACCAATTTAAAGAATTTATTGTTGATATCATTAGGCAAAGCGCTACTGATGGAAATCAAAAGTTTTTGAAAGTAAGTGAACCTGTTTTTTCTGAAGGCGCGTGGATACAGTTTTTATTTTTATTGAAATTCTGGATAGAAGACACTTCTAAAAGTTTCGAAAAAACAGATGTTTTAATCGAAAAATCAGTAAATACAGTAGTTGGATTGTTAGATACAAAACAACTGGAAAATTTATTTGACTTGGGGAAATTCCTTTGGAAAGAAAGAAACTAAATGAAAACACTTGATAAAATTCCAACCGGAAAAATAGAACGTGCAAGTCAGTTGGTTAAAACGGGTATTAAAGTCGGAGGAAACTATGTTGCCTATTACGGTGAGAAAATTGTTAATCCTACTTTGAATCGGGATAAATTGAATGAAAACAATGCAGAGGACATTTATGATGGTTTAAAGAATTTAAAAGGAAGTGCTTTAAAAGTAGCACAAATGCTAAGCATGGATAAAAGCATAATGCCACAAGCTTATGTTGATAAATTTTCACTTTCTCAATTTTCGGTTCCACCATTATCCGCGCCATTGGTTAGAAAAACTTTTAAAAAATATTTAGGAAAATATCCTGAAGAAATATACGATTCGTTCACTCCAGATGCCATGAATGCGGCGAGTATCGGTCAGGTACACAAAGCAACCAAAGATGGGAAAAATTTTGCTGTGAAAATCCAATATCCTGGAGTGGCGGATAGTATTAGTTCTGATTTGGCACTAGTTAAGCCATTTGCTATTCGAATGTTTAATATTAAAGGAAAAGATTCTGACAAATACTTTAAAGAAGTTGAGGATAAATTATTAGAAGAAACAGATTATGTATTAGAATTAAAGCAGAGTATTGACGTGTCTGAATGGTGTTCTAATATTCAAAACTTGAGATTTCCTAAATATTATCCTGAATATTCATCGGAGAAAATTTTGACGATGGAATGGATTCAGGGGGAACACCTTTCTGAATTTACTTCTCATAATACGGATAGAATTAAAGGGGATAAAATTGGTCAGGCGATGTGGGATTTTTATATGTATCAAATGCATTATTTAAAGCAAGTGCATGCCGATCCACATCCTGGTAATTTTTTAATAGATAATCAAAATAACTTGGTTGCAATTGATTTTGGATGTATTAAACAGGTTCCCGAAGAGTTTTATGTTCCTTATTTTGAATTGGCTAAACCAGAAATAATTAACAATCCAGAATTATTTAATGCTAAATTGTATGAGTTGGAAATCTTGAGATTGGATGATAGCAAAGAAGAAATAGTATACTTTACAAAGATATTTTACGATTTATTGAGTTTGTTTACTAAACCATTTCATGGAGCGTTTTTTGATTTTTCTGATGAAGATTTCTTCGGAAAAATTGCGCAAATGGGAGAAGATTTTGCCAAAGACTCTCAATTAAGAAAAATGAATGGAAATAGAGGTTCTAAACATTTTTTATATATAAATAGAACTTTTTTCGGTCTTTATAATTTATTACACGATTTAAAAGCAAGGATTGACACAAAGTCATTTGAAAAATATATTTCTTAATATAAATTAAGATAGTCTATTGTTTAGGTTGATAAGAACTGCTGTTACGATTTAGTATAGTAGTTCTTGTTTTTAATTAGCAATTACAATCCAATCAGTTCCATCACTTTGTACTGTATATCGTGCACCACTACTAATAGAAGAAATAATTGAATTCGTAGCATCATCATATATAATTCCAACAGAACTTGTAAATCCTTTGGTGGTAATTCCGTTACTCCCAATTATAACAAATATTTTGCCTATATTCCCAACAGGTGTTGGTAACACAATATCTGTTATATTCCCGAAAACTCTCACAGTATGTTGAGCTAAAGTCACATTATAGGTTCCGGTGGCTGCACCGGTGGTAGTGTATGGTAATATTCCTGTGTTTGATGTCCATGAAGTACTTCCAGCCCCATTGGTTTGAAGAAATTGACCAGCGGTTCCTCTGACATTGGGTAAGGCATATCCTGGAGCAGAAGAAGGATTGCTAATCTGAAGCGTTCCATTGATTCTAACAATGTTAGAGTCAAATTCCCCATAAATTAGGGCGTTGTTCGCATTGCCATTTGAATTTTCAATATATAGTTTATTACTTCCTGTTTCGGCCCTACCTGCTTGATATCCAATACCTACATTCCCATTACCCAAAACGCCTCTTAGGGCCTCAAAGCCAAGTGCTGTATTATTTGATCCAGAGCTATTTTGTCGCAGCGAGGCAAAACCAACGGCAGTATTATTATCACTATTTGAGGAAGTTAATGCTTGTCTGCCAACGGCAACATTATTATTACCATCAGTATTTGAATATAATGTTCCTGATCCTATAGCAGTATTTGTTATACCGGTGGTGTTCGAAAATAGAGCAAATTCTCCTATACCTGTATTTAATCTACCCGTTGTTAGATTTGGCATTACATTAACCCCAAAGGCAGTATTTCTAACTCCTGATTGAGCAGCGAAGTTAAGCGTTGGATTAACCAATGAATTTGCTCCAAATGAAGTATTTCCATTCGTAAATTCAAAGTTTGAATCATAAGTAGGATTGCCAATATAACCTGCTTTTCTATTATGTCTTCTAAAAACTAAGTCATTATTATCGGTAGTTCCGATAAAATTTGTGGCAGCACTTATTCCAGAATTACCAGATAATAGCCAATTAGAATTGGAAGCAACAGCTAGCTGAACCCAAACAGAACCATTCCAGAAGTAATATCCATTGGGCGAAAAACCAGCGTTATATACTAACAATGAAGTTGCCGGAGTAGCTATGGTTGTTACATCGGAAGTACTTGTTAAAGCAACCCTAGGGATTAGTAAACCGCTATTGGTTGACGTAATATCTAGCATAGAAGAAGCATTGGGTGAAGTCGTTCCAATACCTACTTGTGCATAGGAGGAACTAACTGCTACTAGTAAAAGTAATTTGGTGTAGATTTTCAATTTCATAAATCGTACTAATTTAATGACATTGTTGGGTAAACAAAAGTACACATATTTTCCATACAATCAACACAAAATCCTTTAAAACTGCACGTTACCTAAAATTATAGGGTCAATAATTAGTAGATAACTAAATAAATTTTTTAATTCTCAACAGAATGTTCAATTTTGTGATTCAAATAATGTAATGCTACAAGTAAAAAACATTTCGTTTTCTTATCAGGAACAAGCAACTTTAAATAACATTTCTTTTACCTTAGAAAAAGGTAAAAGTATAGCCATTATTGGTGAAAGTGGTTGTGGAAAGAGCACCTTATTGAAACTTATTTATGGGTTATACGATGTAGATCAAGGAAAGCTATATTGGGATGAAAAGGAAATTTTGGGACCTAAATATCATTTGATTCCCGGAATGGATTTTATGAAATATTTGGCACAAGACTTTGATTTGATGCCGTTTATAACCGTTGCCGAAAATGTTGGCAAATACCTTTCAAACATTTACGCTGAGAAAAAGAATGAGCGTATAGCGGCACTTTTGGAAATAGTGGAAATGACTGAATACGCCAATGTAAAGGCAAAGAATCTTAGTGGTGGTCAGATGCAACGCGTAGCGTTGGCAAGAGTATTGGCATTAGAACCCGAAGTGTTATTGTTGGATGAACCTTTTAGTCATATCGATAATTTCAGAAAAAACAGTTTACGTCGTAAGCTTTTCAGCTATTTAAAAGAAAAAGAAATCACTACCATTTTTGCAACCCATGATAGTACCGATGTATTGTCTTTTGCTGATGAGTTATTGGTTTTAAAAGACGGTCAACTGATAGCATCTGGATATCCAAAATCAATTTATAATACTCCAAAAACAAAATATATTGCCTCACTTTTTGGCGATGTCAACGAAATTGAAATTGATGGAAAACTAGCATTTGTTTATCCACATCAGTTAGAACTAGTAGAAAAATCAGCTTTAAAAGTTGAAATAACTAATTCTTATTTTTTAGGAAATCATTTTCTAATAGAAGGTAATTATCGCAACAAAAGTATTTTTTTTGAAAATGAAAATGAAATTCTAGTTGGCAGCAAAATTTACTTAAAAAAGAAGCCCTAAAATAGAGTCTTAGGGCTTAACTTTTATATTTCTTCTCTTGTTTAACTTTAGTTTTTCAAATTCTTTTCCAAGAATTGGTCTTGTTCCCAAAGCAAATGAAGAATACTTTCTCTTGCAACATATCCGTGCGATTCTTTAGGTAATAAAACCAAACGAACAGGTGCGCCCAAATTCTTCAATGCTTGAAAATAACGTTCCGATTGTAAAGTAAATGTTCCTGGATTATTATCGGCATCACCATGAACAAGCAATAGAGGTGTTTTCATTTTATCCGCATTCATAAACGGAGACATTTCATTATATATTGCAGGAACATCCCAATAATTTCGTTGTTCACTTTGAAATCCAAAAGGCGTTAATGTTCTGTTATAAGCGCCACTTCTTGCAATTCCACAGGTAAATAAATTAGAGTGTGTTAACAAATTAGCGGTCATAAAAGCACCATAGGAGTGACCGCCTATAGCACATTTTTTTCTATTTATATATCCTAATTTATCAACCGCGTCAATGGCCGCTGCTGCATTGTCAACCAATTGTGTCATGAACGTATCGTTTGGTTCCGTTGTTCCTTCACCAATAATTGGGAATGAAGCATCATCAAGTACTGCATATCCTTTGGTTACCCAGTATACAAATGATCCATAATAAGGAAACGTAAACTCATTTGGGTTTTGTTTGTTTTGTCCGGCTGAACTTTTATCTTTAAATTCTTCAGGATATGCCCAAATTAATAAGGGTAATTTCTCGGATTTTTTTGTTCTGTCATAACCGTCAGGTAAATATAAAGTTCCTGATAAATCAACACCATCTTTACGTTTGTATTTGATTACTTCTTTGTATACATTTTTGATACTTTCAAACGGATTTTTAAAATTGGTGAGTTGCGTTACTTTCTTTGATTTTACATTTCGAAAATAGTAATTTGGGAATTCATTTTTAGATTGTATTTGAACCAATACTTCTCCTTTTTTAAAATCTTCTATAGAAAGCAAATCTTCTTTTTTGTCTTTAATTGCTGAAGTATAAAGGCGTTTTGGTTTTAAAGTGCTCAAATTAAATTCGTCAATAAACGGAAACTGACCTTCTTTGGTAAAACCATCACCCATAAGATAAGCATTATTGTTTTCAATTGCTAAAACATAACGATTGTACTCATTTTTTTTGGTTTCAAAATTACCTGGATCAGAATAAATATCTTGTGAATTTCTATCAAAAATAATTTTTGGCGCTTGATTCGGATTCGCCGGATTGATTAAATAGGTTTTTGTATTTCGGGTATCATACCAATCATCGGATACAATTGCTATCGATTCATTACCCCAAATAACACCATCAAATCGTTGTTGCGTTTTCACTAATGAAGTTGGTTCTGCCAAGAAAGGAGCATTCCAAGAGAAAAGCTCGTCTCTAAATTCTACTTTTTTTGCTTGGTCTCCTTCATCAAGCGCTACAACATAAGCCAATGTGGCTGGTTGGTCTGCTCTCCAACTCATACTTCTTTTTCCTTTTCTTACAGAGGCAAAACCTTTCGGTATTACTTCGTTTAAAGGCACTTCATTAACTACTTTTATCTCTTTCCCCATGTTATCATAAACTACAGTTTTCATAGGGAAACGATTGTAAGGAACGATATAAGAAAACGGTTTCTGAATTGTTGTTATCATAATATAATTACCGTCTGGAGATATACTTTCGCTGGCAAACATAGCTTCTTCTTTATATGAGGAAACAACTCCATTTAGATTTACTTTATTAAGCTCAGAAGTCATTAAGGTTTCAAAATTAGCTTCGTCTATTTTGTTTTTTAGCAAATCGGCATAGGTTCTGTTTTGAGATTTAGAACCGTCACTAGAGGATACTGTGGGTCCTTTTGGTAAATCTTTTTTACTGTCAATAAGTGAAGAACGATTTTTTGGAATCATTTTTACTAATAAAGTTTCATTGTCTTTCATCCAGCTAAATGGATTTCCTAAATTGGCATTCAAATTGGCATTGGTTAGTTTTTTTGCACTTGCAGTTACGACATCAATAACCCATAATTCTACTCCGTTAGCAATGGTGTTGGTAAATGCAATTTTGTTTTCGTTTGGAGACCAACTTACATTGGTAATTCTAGGATTCTCAGGTAAATCTTTGATTTGAGTTTCTGTTTTATCAGTAACTTTTCTAATTTTTAGATTTGATATATAATTTATAGCACTACCAATATTGGTAATAGGATTAATTCGCAAACCACCCAAACGCATTTCTTCTTGATTTAAATCTTCAAGAGATTTATAGGTGCTTCGATAAGAAAACAGCATGTATTCTTTTTTTGAATCCATACTAACACTGGGCGCTCTTTCGTAATCTGCTAATGCCAATATAGTTTCAGAAGGTTTTTGATAACTTATGTTTTCTTGTGCTACCGTTATTGTGGCTGATAAGCAAAAAGTTAGAAGTAGTAAAAAATGATTTTTCATTAGTTGATGTTTTATTCCGCTGCGCTTCATACAATTGCTTCGCTTCGGATTGATTTCGATTGTTCGAATTTACGAAGTTGTTGTTACAAATTATTAAATTCTAAAATAAAATTAATAACATTTAAAAATGTTTAATTTTGCTTACCCAATTTTGATAATTTAATATTATAGAGCTATGTTTCAATCGAAGATTTCAGGTTTAGGATTTTATGTTCCAGATAATGTTGTCACAAATGATGATTTGTCTAAATTAATGGATACCAATGACGAATGGATTCAAGAAAGAACCGGAATTCAAGAAAGGAGACACATTAAAAGAGGTGAAGATACTACAACATCTATGGGTGTAAAAGCCGCAAAGATTGCTATTGAACGTTCAGGTGTTTCCTATGACGATATTGATTTTATAGTTTTTGCTACTATTTCACCTGATTATTATTTTCCGGGACCTGGAGTTGAATTGCAAAAAGAACTGGGATTGAAAACTATTGGTGCGTTAGACATTCGTAACCAGTGTTCGGGTTTTGTTTATGCTTTGTCCATAGCAGATCAATTTATTAAAACCGGAATGTATAAAAACATTTTAGTAGTTGCTTCAGAAGTTCAGTCTTTAGGTCTAGATATGACTACTCGAGGTCGTGGTGTTTCTGTAATTTTTGGAGATGGGGCAGGAGCTGTCGTATTAAGCAGAAGTAATGATGAAAGCGGTATTTTATCTACACATTTACATTCAGAAGGAGAACATGCTAAGGAATTAGCTGTTTTAGCACCAGGAATGGGGGGAAGATGGGTTACGGATATCTTAGCAGATAACAATCCCGACGACGAAAGTTATTTTCCTTATATGAATGGGCAATTTGTTTTTAAACATGCCGTAGTACGTTTTAGTGAAGTAATTCATGAAGGATTACAAGCCAATAATTTACAAGTTTCGGATATTGATTTGTTGATTCCGCATCAGGCAAATTTGAGAATTTCACAGTTTATTCAAAAAAAGTTTGGTTTGAACGACGACCAAGTTTTTAATAACATTCAAAAATACGGAAACACTACAGCAGCATCAATTCCGATTGCATTGGCTGAAGCATGGGAACAAGGAAAAATAAAAAAAGGGGATACGCTTGTATTAGCGGCTTTTGGTAGTGGTTTTACTTGGGCAAGTGCTATCATTAAATGGTAAAAAAGCCATCTCATTTTAATGAGACGGCTTTTCTTAACATAGTATTTATGTAGGTTATCGCTTCATAGCGAAGTGGGCTCTAAATTCTTGTGCTACTTGTTTCTCGTCAGTATAGCTAACGCTAAACCAATAATCGTCAGATGGCATTTGTCTACCATTATACGTTCCGTCCCAACCAGAGTTACTAGGTAAAATCTGAGTTAATAATTTTCCATATCGGTCATAGATAACAATTTTAGCAGTTGATTGACCTGATAAATCTTTAATATTCCAAGTGTCGTTATACCCATCGTTGTTTGGAGTAAAAAATTTAGGATAGTTTACCACTAATGCCTGTATAGAAGTACTACCACAGCCATTTTTATCTCTTACAGTTATAGTATGAATTCCTGAAGCTACATTTTCAAAAACATTGCTATCTTGGAATGGACCATCATTTAATTGATACTCAAAATTATTTCCTTGCCCAGTAGCTGTTACAGTTATAGATTGATTGTCTCCAAAGTCTTGGCTCACTTCATAGGCTATAACCGCTGGTTCAGAAGCTGTAACAGTAACACTAATAGTATCAGAGGCACAGCCCGTTACAATACTAGTAGCTACTAAAGTAAAGACTCCAGGTAAAACCGCTTGGTAATTAGAAGAAGTACTTACCGTATTTCCGGCTTCATCTTTCCATACGAAGGTATGTGCATTAGGTATCAAACCACTATACATCATATACGGATTTATTAAAGTACCTGTTTCACTATCAATACAAACTATTCCATCAATAGGTTTTGGTTCAGGCAGTTTGTTCACAATTATTGTTATTGGTTTAATATCAAAACAATTAGGAGCTAATGTATTACCAACTCTAACATATATAGTAGTTAAACTAGATGTAGTTACAGCATTGGTCTGACTAACAGCATTTGACATACTTTCATAATAGGTAATGGTAAATTCACTTCCAGTTTGAGCTCCAAGCACAGTAGTAGATAAGGTAGTAACATCTATAGCAGTAACCCCATCATTGGTTCCATCTTCATCGCAAACTCTTCTTAAAGTCACTGGAACAACATTAGCAACGGGAGTATCAATTATAGTTAAAGTGAATGAACTTTCATCACTACATCTTGGTAAAAATGGCGATTGCGCATAGATGTAAATCGTCATTGATGCGTTAAGCACCGAACCAGCTGATAGTTGTGTTCCAGTTCCATTTGGTCCTGTATAATAACTACCGATATTAATAGTTGGTAATGTATAATTTTCGCAAATGGTTACATTAGGTAAATTATCTACATTGAAAATAGTTATTGTAAAACTTCTTTCGCTACTGCAATCAGGAGTTGTTGCGGTATTGGCATAAACATAAACAGTCTGATTCGTAGTTATTATATCACCTGCATTTAATAAAGTTCCAGATGCATTTGTACCCGTATAATAATTTCCAGTAGTTAATGCTGGTAAGGTAAAGGAGTTACAAGCAGATACATTAGCAATTGGAGCTATGGTAGGAGTATTGTTAATAGTAATAGTAAACGATGATTCATCTACACAAGAAAAAGATGTTCTAATCAAAGATTCTTTGAAAATATAAATAGTTTGACTCAATGTTATTGTTGCTCCAGCTGCTATTTCCATTCCAGATCCTTGCGGTCCACCAGATTGAGTGTAATATTTATTATTAGCAGATAATACGGGTAAAGTATAACTATCACAAGCTGTTACATTCGTCAAACTATCAGCAGTAGTACTAAAAATATTAATTTGAAAACTGTTTTGCGCACTACATTGAGGTGTCGTGTTAGTTATCCCGTAAATATAGATTAGTTGTGAGGATGTTATTACTGTATTAGCCGGAATTAAGGTTCCTGTACCAATCGGTCCTGAATAATAATTTCCAACTGCCAAAGGAGTTAAAATGTATTGATCACAAATATCAATATCAGAACGAGAATCGATAGCAGGTAACGGATTTATAGTAACTGTAAAGCTTGATTGATTAGCACAGCTTTCATCCAATCTTCTAAAGATATAAATTGTTTGGGTAGAAAGTATTACATCACCAGCAAACATTGGAGTTCCAGTTCCATTATTCCCCGAAAAATAGTTTCCATTAATTAATGCAGGCAAAGTATAGTTTTCGCAAACAACTACATTAGCTATAGTATCAATAAGTGGTTGCGCGAATGTTAAAGTAAAACTTAAATTATCGGTACAATTAGTTCCTTCTCCAGTCAAAGGAGCATAGATATACACAGTAGCGTTATTATTGATCACAGTACCAGCCGGAATTAATGTTCCTGTTCCACTAGGTCCAGTAAAGTAGTTTCCAATTGGTAAGGCAGGTAATGTATATCCGTTACATTGAGAAATATTTTCTGGTTGAGGTATTCCAATTACAACATCAAAACTTTCTTCATCTGTACATGGGTTAGATTCACCTGTAGTAGCATATACATATATAGTTTGGCTTGATGTAATTACATCACCAGCAAATAATTGAGTACCTGTTCCGCCGGGTGCAGTAAAATAATTTCCTATTGTTAATGTAGGTAAAACATATGATGAACAATGGAAAACATTTGTAAATGAACCAACATTTAAATTGTTAATTATGGTGATATTAAAACTTGAATCTACTGTACAAATTGGTAAAGTCGTTGTTGAAAAATAAAAATAGACTAATTGTGAATTTGAGATTACTGTTCCAGCAGGAATAATTGTTCCACTACCATTTGGCCCACCTGGTTGGGTGTAGTATTTTCCGTATGTTAATGATGGTAAAGTATAACTGCCACATCTTGTTATATCATCTGGTGTAAGATCATCTTGATCAACAATAGTTACTTTAAACGAACTATTAGCAGCACATGACCCTGGTCCACCAGGTTGATTGTATATATAAATAGTTTGTGTTACAGTGATTATATTTCCAGCAAATAATGGCGTTCCACCACCACCAATAGCAGTAAAATAGTTTCCATTTGTGAGTGGAGCTAATACAAATTGGTCGCAAACAATTACATCTTGCAATACATCTACTATTGGGGTTTGATTTACAATAATATTAAAACTAGAAATACTAAAGCAGCTAGGATCACTACTATTTTGAACTCTAACATAAATAGTTGTATTTCCTGTCAGAAAATAAGTAGGGTCTGAAATAGGATTGATACCATTAGTGGCATTATTTGATGATGTATAATAACTAATGTTATAAATATTTAGAGATTGAGATCCTAAAATTGCACTAGATTGTTGTGTTAAATTAAAATAGGTAGTAGATTGAGAAGGGGTAAAGCTACATCTAATTAAATTATTTGCCTGATTCGCAACCGGAGGTGGAGCTACTAGTAACTGAAAAGATTTAACTCTAAAACATTGACTATTTGGTAATTGAATTCTAACAAAAACAGTTCCTCCACTAGCACTAGTATACATTAACGGTAGTGAATTCGTATTGTTGTTAGCATCATTTTGTGTTGCAAAATAACTCACAGTTGTTCCAGTAGGTAAACCTTGTGTTAGGACAGGTGTATTTAAAGCTAAATTGTATGCGTATGTTGATAATCCCATATCACATTTGTAAAGTGTGTTTGGGTTCGGCATATTGATTTCTGGTAAATATTCTATTACAACTGAATCAGTAATTGGAGAACAGGTGTTTAATAAATTGTTATAGGTAACTGTATATGTTCCTGGTTGAGTTACCGATATACTTGGACCTGTTTCAGATGCTAAAACCACGTTGTTTTTTTTCCATACAAATGAATAGTTTGTTGGGCTTAAGCTTGTTGAAATTGTGTGATTTGTTCCAAAACACAAAGCAGTATTGTTAGCAATAGTTAAGTTGGAACCTAAAACATCTTGTCCAATGTTAAAACTATCAGAGGATAAGAAAATAGCAGAATCAGATTGCGGATCAGCTCTATCGGCAATTACTAATTTTATATGATAAGGTACACCTGCAGTTAAAACAGATGATGCTGTTAGTACTTTGGTTTGTCCATTAAAGTTTGTAGCGGAGTTAGCCGCACCAGAACCACCATTAAAACTACCAAAATATTGTGGGTTAACAGATGGACAAGAAGAATTGTATAGAAAATCTCTAATAGTTACAACCGAAATTGGCAAGTTTGTATTTGGTACTACTGCTAAGTTTGTAGTTACTCCGGTAGTTAAATTAGTCAGCAAAAAGGCAAAGGCATCAGAATATAAACATTGAAAATTACCATATTCTTCTGAAGCAAAGATAAAATCAAAACTAAAGTTTGGAGAAATTGGCGTAAAGTCAAATTCTAAAACCGTAGCATTTTTAGATACCATATTAATTCCAGAAGCAGCTAATGTTGCTTCTAAAGATGCATCTCCAGGCCAAGTTGTAGAGCCATCATTAAGTAAAGAAGTATTTGGTCCAGGGCTATTTAAAATATTGCCTGTACTCAATACGACACCACTTTGCATTGGAAAGTTAGGATTTGTGTTTTGGAAAAATCCAAGCCCATTTGTAGAACCAAAATTAGTTCCTGTGCTCCATGTAATGTTCGAAGCTAAAACACAAGGCGAATTGATTAACACATTATTTACCAATTGTGGTACTGTGTAATTTGTTGAATTTACAGAAATTGGTTGTGAGAAACCAATTGTGCTTAGTAGGATAGCGGATAATAGTAATATTTTCTTCATAATTTGGGGATTTTGACAAAGCAAATATCGTTATACACATCGTTAAAAAGCAAAAAAAATCGATGAAATGCACAATATTTTTAAAACATTAAATAAAATACTTACATAATATAATTATTTATATGTTTTTTTCTATTTTTTATGTATTTGACTTAGTATTAATATTCTGGTGTAATGTTTATCTTTGCCAACTTAAGAGAAATTACTATGAAGCTTTCGCAAATTCTTACTTTACCAATTCAAAAAGGGGTACAACAGTTATTTGATGTTTCTATCGATAAGGTTGAATTTCAAATAACTCGTAAAGAATTTGAAGGAGATATTACCATGGTTATTTTTCCATTGTTGAAAGTGATTAAGGGTAATCCAACAGAGATTGGGACAAAAATCGGCAAGTATTTAATTGAAAATGTTGATGTTGTAATTGGATTTAATGTAGTCTCAGGATTTCTAAATATTGTAGTTTCGGATGATTTTTATCTTACTTTTTTTAACGATATTAAAGATAATCCAACCTTTGGCTTTATAGAAATTGATTCAAAAAGCAAAGCTGTAATGGTTGAATACTCTTCTCCAAACACAAACAAGCCTTTACATCTTGGCCATGTTCGTAATAATTTGTTAGGGTATTCTGTGGCAGAAATAATCAAAGCTTCAGGTAAAAAAGTATATAAAACTCAAATCATCAATGATAGAGGAATTCATATATGTAAATCAATGCTCGCTTGGCAAAAATTTGGAAACGGACAAACACCTGAAAATTCTAATCTTAAAGGAGATAAATTAGTTGGAAATTTTTATGTAAAATTTGATCAAGAGTATAAAGCACAAATAGCATTGTTATTAGAACAGGGAAAGACTGAGGACGAAGCCAAAAAACAAGCACCAATAATTATAGAAGCACAACAAATGCTATTGGATTGGGAAGCAGGAAAACCAGAAGTTATACAACTTTGGAAAACTATGAACCAATGGGTTTATGATGGTTTTGCTCAAACGTATAAAAATTTAGGTGTTGATTTCGATTCTTATTATTACGAAAGTAATACCTATTTGTTAGGAAAAGAAGTCGTGCAGTTCGGTTTAGAAAAAGGCATTTTTGAAAAAGACGTCGATGGTTCAGTTTGGATTGATTTAACTCCAGATGGATTGGATCGAAAAATCGTCTTACGTTCGGATGGTACTGCGGTTTATATGACTCAAGATATTGGCACTGCTATTCAACGGGTAAAAGATTTTCCTGACGTAGGCGGAATGGTCTATACTGTTGGTAATGAACAAGATTATCATTTTAAAGTATTATTTTTAATATTAAAGAAACTAGGATTTGATTGGGCAGAAAGTCTTTATCATTTATCATATGGAATGGTAGAATTACCCTCTGGTAAAATGAAATCAAGAGAAGGAACTGTCGTTGATGCCGATGATTTGATGAATGAAATGACAGCGACAGCAGCAAAAATTTCAACCGAATTAGGAAAATTAGACGGATATTCAGAAGACGAAAAAGCTAGCTTGTTTAAAACCATTGGACTTGGTGCTCTGAAATATTATGTATTGAAAGTAGATCCCAAAAAACAAATCCTATTCAATCCAGAGGAATCTGTCGATTTTGCTGGAAATACAGGTCCGTTTATTCAATATACTTATGCCCGAATTCAGTCTATTTTGCGAAAAGCAGATTTTGATTTTGTCACACCGAGCGCAGTTGAAGTACTTCATCCAAAAGAAAAAGAACTAGTAAAACAAATTGAGCTTTATCCCGAAGTAATTCAAAATGCGGCAACTAATCATTCGCCAGCTTTAATTGCAAACTATACGTATGAATTGGTAAAAGAGTACAATTCGTTTTATCAATCGGTTTCTATTTTGGGTGAAGAAGATGTAACAAAAAAAGTATTCAGAGTTCAGCTTTCAAAAAAAGTGGCTGAAACTATAAAATCGGCATTTCAATTATTAGGTATCGAAGTTCCTGAACGAATGTAAAAAATAAAATTTTCCTCATGAATAAACAAGTATTTATAATATTATCAATTGTAACATTGTTCTTTTCAAGTTGTGATGTCTCAGAAGATATTCCATTATTAAACGAACTCACAGTAACCAATAGAATGGCAAATGGGACATGGAAGATAACCAAACTTGTTCACGAAAACACTACTAAAACGACCGATTATAATGGAGTTTCTTTTGAATTTGATGCGATATCAGTGATGGTAAACAATACGGGAACGTTACCGGTTGCTGGTGGTTGGGGTGTGACCGATGAAGGATTTGAAGGTGCTCCAGAACTTGTTTTCACAATGGCTTTGACAAGTGTTGAACCAAGATTTATTACTATTTCTGAAGATTGGGATATTATAGAAAGTACGGCAACACGATTAAAACTTAAGGATGAGAATCTAGATACTAATACCACAGATTATTTGACTTTTGAGAAGAATTAAAAACTTAATTTAACATTTAAGTTAGGTGTGATTTCAAGCGAATAAGTATCAACACTTTCAACCGAATTGTCAATTGTATTAACCCTGTAAAATCTATTTAAACTATTTTTAGTATTTAATAAATTTAATATTGAAACCCCAGTTTGAAGAGTAACTTTGGAACTCAATTTCCAATCTCTAGTTGCTGAAAAATTGACTTGAAAATAATCTTTTAATCTTGAATTGTTGGGCGAGTTATATTCAATATTCGGATTGGTTTCAGTTATCGTATTTGAAGCTGGTGTTGTAACAGGTCTTCCGGTATGCCACTTTGCACCCAATGCCAATTTATTTTTTTTCCATTCAAAGATGCCAGACCATGAAATGGCATGTGTAATGTCAAAGTTGTTTGGAAATGAAGTATTTAATAATTTATCAAAAAAATAAATATTATCATTATAGGCATAACTTAACCAGGTATAAAAGTGGTTAAAAGACTTTTGGATCAAAAACTCAGTGCCAAGTACTTGATAATCTCCGCTTGTTTTTTCTAATTCAAATTGGTTTTGAAACCCTTGACTACTACTGGTAATTCCGGTTACTTTTTTATAAAAATTATCTAAACTTAAAAACCAATTATTTTTTTTATAACTTAAACCTACTGAAATCTGATTACTTCTCTGAATTGGTATTGTCGTATTGTTGGCTAATGTCCATCTACGTTTTTCAACACCCAAAAAATCTTGTTGTAAATCAATAATTTGTGAAAGTGTTTGGCTTTTTTGTTCGCCTAAAATTTCTAATCTCAAATCACTTGTAAGAGCTTGATTGAATTGAAATCTAGGTTCAATAATAGAGAGATTAAATTTATCAAAATAATTCGATCGTAACCCAATTTTCAAAAAGGTTTTTTTATTTTCGGTTTCAAATTTACCTTCGACAATGCCCGCATGAGTTATCAGCACATTGGTAATAGTTCTAGAGAAAAAAGGAAGGTTAATTTCATCAAAATTTGTCACAAGTGTTTCATTAAATTGATAACCTAAATCAAGGGTAATTTTATTCAAAAATAGAATAGAATGTTTAACTTGAAAACCAATGTCAATAATTTTGTTTTTTTGGTTTAAAATCTGATTATTTTCTAATGTTTCATTAGAGGAATTCAAAACATAACTCGAATAGTATCCATTTAAATCAGTTTTATTCCTCTCATTCCAATTGGTTTTCCAGTGAATTGTTGTGCCTAAATTTTTTTGTTTCAAGGTGCTATTGCTATTTAAATCAATACCCGATTGATTGAACTGTAAAGAATTTTCAATAGCAATTAAATCAATAAATAATTCATGATTGTTGCCTATCTTCTGCTGAAATTGCCCTATGATATCATAAAAATAAAAATCAACTTCACTTTTGTAATTTACAATTTCATCCGAATTTAAGTCGGTGATAATCGTATTCTGAAATATTCTGTCACTATAATTCTTATAGGTAGGCGTTTTGAAAAAATCAGTCAACGAACGTCTCCCTGAAAGTGTTAGATTAGTTTTGTTTGATATTTTTAATTTGGTATTAAATTCAGCACTAATTAAATTTGAATTAAAACTATTCTTAGTTTCTTCTATTGTTTTGCTCCGAGAGGATATGTCCACCAAACTTGAGACACTTTCGCCAAAAAAAGCTGAGCTTCCGTTTTTCGTAATCGAAATGGTTTGTGCTAAGGAAGGATTAAAGGCAGAAATCAAGCCAAAGAAATGACCTGTTTGAAACATTCGAATACCATTCCATAGAAACAAATTTTGATCGTGAGTACCTCCGCGTACATTGATGTTCGAAATTGTTTCATCCACACTAATAATACCCGGAATTTGCTGCATAGTTTGCAAAACATCGGGCTCAATTAAACCCGGTAAAATGCCAAATTTCATTGGTTTTACTTCAATAGTACCATCGTTTTTTTTACTAATTCCAGTTGCCAAGTATCTTTGGGTAATTACTTCGTCTAAAGCAAGAAATATGGGTTTTAATTTGAATTTTGGGCAATTCGGAACATTTAAATCTATGGGATTGATAATAAATGATTCGTATCCTTGGTGTTCAATCCACACTAAATCCGAAGATATTTTTGGGACTTCAAAATAACCGGAACTATCACTAAAAGTTAAAAAATTATTTTCTTTAATTCTTACTGTTGCATTTTCAATTCCACCATTTGTAGTAGAATCTATTAAATAACCACAAAGTGATTTATCTAGATTTGGGTCATTATAAATGGCGAAGTATTTATTGTCAATTTGCTTAAATTGAAGTTTTGTTACTTTCTTTATGTACTCTATTTTTTGTACTAATGATAATTTTTTGTCTGGGGCAATTAATTTGTATAGTATAATTTCATCTTCAATGTAACTAAATCGTACATCATATTGCTTACTTATGAGGTTCAAAATATTCTTCAAAGAAATTTGATTCCTGTCTTTTTGGGCATTACCTAAAAAAGAAAAGAAAATAACAACAAGTGCGAAAACAAATCTTTTATTGAGCATTCAGACTTTCCAAGATGAATTCGTTTTTACTGACTTTTGTAGGTTTTAAATGATAACTTGTGGATAAAATTTGCAATGCAATGTCAATATTTTCAGAAGGAATTGTTCCTGTAAATAATTGTGAATTGTCATTTGATTTCAAATCCAAAGTTACATTAAAATGTCGCTCAAATTCTGCAATTATCGATTTTAAGTTGGCTTGATAAAATACCATTTCGTTGTTCATCCATTCAGGGCTTTGAACGGTGCTTTTAGGAAGTACAATAGGTTTGCCATTTTCAAAAGCAATGCTCCTATTTTTGGTAATAATAATTTCTTTTTCGTTGTAATTTACTCTTACTTTACCTTCGTAACAAGTCACTTCAAAGCGGTTTTGGCGTTGTTTCACGTTAAATTGTGTTCCTAAAACTGTTACTTTACCAAGTGCAGTATTCACTTCAAAAAAATTACCTTTAGCTACTTTGAAATAGGCCTCACCGTCGAGTTCTAAAGTCCTATTATTGTCCCAATTCCATTTTTTATATTGAATTCTTGAACCTGAATTTAGGATAACTTCTGAATTATCGGGTAAAACGAATGCTTTTTTATTACCGTTTTTGGCAATTTCGGAAGAAATAATAAAGTTACTGAAAGCAAAAAATATTCCCAATCCAATCACTAAAACTGCTGCTATTTTGTATCTCCATTGTTGAGTAAGTAAAATGGTTTTCACTTTTTTCTTAGGAGATGCCAAAATTCTTGTCAATGATTTTTGCTCGTTAAAACTTGGGGCTTCTAATTGTGAAGAATGATTTTTAATTTTCTCAAAGATAGCATAGTCGGGTTCAGCTTCAAAAGCTGACAATTCTTCTTTAGACATTTCCCCGGAAAGCCACTTTGCTAATTTGTAATTTTCATCCATAAACTATAGCATTTAAAATATAAAACAGATTTAATTTAGTATACCCTACTTAAAATGATCAAACTCTTTACGCAATTCTAGCAATGCTAAATGAATACGTTTCTCAACTGCTTTAACCGAAATATTAAGTTCTAAAGCAATTTCTGCATATTTTTTTCCGTCAATGCGATGCATTAAAAACGCTACACGCTGTGTTTCATTTAGTTTGTCAATTGCTTTAATGAGCTTGGTTTTGAATTCATCCTCTTCAATAATAAATTCTGGACTTTCATTTGTTTGAACTCTATTGGGAGAGTTTTTAGCATAATTTAAAACCACTTTTTGATGTGCAATAACATTCAAAGAAGCATTATTGGCTATTGTATAAATATATGATTTGGCTTTTTCGAGCGGAACATCGGAACAATTTTGCCATAACTTAATAAATGCATCTTGGGTAACATCTTCAGCTTGGTCTTTGTTGCCAAATTTATAATAAAGATAATTTCGTAAAGCTTTGGCATGATTTTTAAAAAAAACGGAAAAAGTATTTTCTTTACAAATCTCTGATATTTCATCTTTTGACATACAATTTTTTGTAACTAAAGTTTATTGTAAAAATAATTCTTTTTTTATAGAAGTAGGGTAATTTTACGATAGATTGTTTTATTTTCATATCAACTTAATTTTTTTTTATGAAATCGTTGAAATATATAATTTTAAGTGTTTTATTTTTTTCCTTCGGCAGTTGCCAAAAAGAGGAAGAGACTATTGTTCAAGATACCTCTGAGAGTTTTGTTTTCGGTTCACCAATGGCGGATTTGTTATTGCGAGTTTCTCAAAATCCAACAGCAATAGACAATATTTTAGACAATACAAGTTGTTTTAGTGTACAATTGCCCGTCACTGTAATTGTTAACGGACAGCAAATAATTGTCTCTAATCAAGCCGATTATCAAACAGTACAGGATGCAATTGATCAATTTTCAAATGATGACGATTTGGTGAATTTTGTTTATCCAATAACAATTAAATATCAAAATTTTATAACGCAAGTATTACAAGATGCTGATGATTTGGATGATGTTCTAGATGATTGTAATGACGATGACGGTTTTGATGAAATAGATTGTATCTCTTTAATTTACCCAATTACGGTCAATATTTATGATAGTAATAATCAGTTGGCCAATACGGTAACAATTAATAGTAATAGTAACTTTTATAATTTTTTGAATACTATTGGTAACAATGTATTTATAGCGATAAATTATCCAATTTCAGCTTTGGATTCAAATGGTCAAACAATAGTTTTAAATTCGAATAACGAGCTAGAAAATTTTATTGAAGATTCGATTGATGATTGTGACGATAATAATTCAGGTGGTGGTAGTGGTAATCCAACATTTATTTCAGTAATAACTTCAGGAAACTGGTACATTTCTTATTATTATGAAGACGATGATGATGAAACAATTAATTTTAACGGATACAGTTTTACTTTCAACACGAATGGAACTGTTTTAGCCATAAAAAACGCAGTAACCACTAATGGAACTTGGAGTACATTGGAAGACAACGGTATTAACAAACTAGATTTAAACTTCGATGAGGATGACTTAGATGGAATAGAAGAGGATTGGAAAATAATAGAGTTTACAAATACACAAATTCGATTGAAAGATGTAAGTGGGGGTATTGGCGAAACAGACTATCTGACTTTTACTAAAAACTAATAAATTACATGAAATTCTTTCACAAGAAATTTTTAAACGATGAACAAGTATTTGATAACAGTATAAATACTATTCCAACTGGCAAAAAAACAAAATTGAATTATTTTCTGAATCAGTTATTGATATGGATGTTAATCTTTATTGTAGTGTATTTTATTATCAGCTTTTTAAATATAAATTTTAACTTTAATTAACCATAAACAATGAAAAGACTAATCTTAATTCCGGCTTTATTTTGCCTATTCATGCTAAACGTAGCATCAATGTGCAGTTCAGATGATAATTCATCTTCTTCTACTGATCCGACTCCAGTAATTAATACAGTTTCTCAAGGTACATGGCGTATCACTAGTTATGTAGATTCAGGAAATAACGAAACCAGTGATTTTACAGGTTATAATTTTACCTTTGCTGCCGGTAATGTTTTAACGGCTACTAATGGTATCAATACCTACATAGGATCATGGTCTGTAACTTCAGACGATAGTAATGATGATAATCCAAGTAGTGATTTAGATTTTAATATTACGTTTGTTAATCCTGCTAATTTTGCTGATTTGACAGATGATTGGGATATTGTATCCTATACAGCTACTACAATTTCTCTTATAGATGTGAGTGGAGGAAATGGAGGAACAGATACATTGGTGTTTACCAAAAATTAATTTATTTATAAAATAGTTTAGTTTTAAATCATAAGCCATCTTAATCAATTTAAGATGGTTTTTTTATTTGCTCAATCATAGAAGTTCGAAATCAAATCCTTAAATTTGCACTTCATTAAAAAATAAAGCTTGCCATTATGTTTAATAATTTAAGTGATAAACTAGATAAAGCATTTCATATCCTAAAAGGGCATGGAAAAATTACCGAAGTCAATGTAGCCGAAACCTTAAAAGAAGTTCGACGAGCACTACTTGACGCCGATGTTAATTTTAAAATCGCCAAAGATTTTACCACCAAAGTTAAAGAAAAAGCAATAGGTCAAAATGTATTAACCACATTGCAACCAGGGCAATTATTAGTCAAAATCGTTAAAGACGAATTGACCGAATTAATGGGAGGCGATGCAACCGGTATCAATCTTTCGGGAAATCCAACGGTAATTTTAATGTCGGGTTTACAAGGTTCGGGTAAAACTACGTTTTCTGGAAAATTAGCGAATTATCTAAAAACGAAAAAGAATAAAAAACCATTATTGGTAGCGTGTGATATTTATCGTCCAGCGGCAATCAATCAGTTGCATGTTGTTGGAGACCAAATTGGGGTAGAAGTTTATTCGGAACCCGAAAATAAGAATGCAGTGCAAATTGCATTAAATGCGATTCAACATGCTAAGTCAAACGGATATACTGTAGTAATTGTCGATACTGCTGGTCGTTTGGCAATTGATGAAGAAATGATGAATGAGATTGCCAATGTTCATGCGGCAATTAAACCACAAGAAACATTGTTTGTGGTAGACTCGATGACCGGTCAAGATGCCGTAAATACTGCTAAAGCGTTTAATGATAGATTAAATTTTGACGGTGTCATTCTAACCAAATTAGACGGTGATACCCGAGGTGGAGCTGCTATTTCTATTAAATCCGTTGTAGATAAACCAATCAAGTTTATCGGAACCGGAGAGAAAATGGAAGCCATCGATGTGTTTTATCCATCGCGTATGGCGGAACGAATTCTCGGAATGGGTGATGTGGTTTCTTTAGTAGAAAGAGCTCAGGAGCAATATAATGAAGAAGAAGCCAGAAAAATTCAAAAGAAAATTGCCAAAAACGAATTTGGTTTTGATGATTTCTTAACTCAAATTCAACAGGTTAAAAAGATGGGGAATATGAAAGACCTTGTCGGAATGATTCCTGGCGCAGGAAAAGCGCTAAAAGATGTTGAAATAGAAGATGATGCTTTCAAACATATTGAGGCCATTATTCATTCGATGACTCCAATAGAAAGAAGTAAACCTTCTATAATTGATATGAAAAGAAAAACCAGAATTGCAAAAGGTTCAGGTAGAAGAATAGAAGAAGTAAATCAACTCATGAAGCAATTTGACCAAATGAGTAAGATGATGAAAATGATGCAAGGCGGTGGCGGAAAGAATTTGATGAAAATGATGAGTGGAATGAAATAATAGTTTAAGGTTTAAAGTTTCAAGTTCTGAAGTTTTAGACCTTAATTTTTTATATATATTAACAAACGGGACTGTTAGATTTTATAAATTTTTAAACCTAAAACCCGAAACCCGAGACTATTACAATGGAATTATTAGACGGAAAAAAAATCTCCAACGACATCAAAAACGAAATCACCGCTGAAGTCAATAAAATGAAATCAAACGGCGAAAAAGTGCCTCATTTGGCGGCAATAATCGTCGGAAATGATGGCGCTAGTTTAACCTATGTTGGCAGTAAAGTTAAGGCCTGTGAGTTGGTCGGATTTGAATCGACTTTGGTTAAAATGCCAAGTACTACTTCTGAAACCGAATTGTTAAAAAAAATAGCGGAACTTAATGCCAATGATGCCATTGATGGTTTTATCGTTCAGTTGCCATTACCTGATCAAATTGATACCCAAAAAATACTAATGGCCATAGACCCAAGTAAAGATGTAGATGGTTTTCATCCTGAAAACTTTGGGAAAATGGCGTTAGACATGACGACTTTTATTCCGGCAACTCCTTTTGGAATTTTGGAATTATTAGAAAGATATAATGTTGAGACCAAAGGAAAACATACCGTTGTCATCGGAAGAAGCCACATTGTAGGAAGACCGATGAGTATTTTGATGGGAAGAAAAGGGTTTCCCGGAAATTCAACAGTAACACTGACACATAGTTATACTAAAAACATTGCTCAAATTACTACACAAGCTGATATTATCATAACGGCTTTGGGTGTTCCCAATTATCTGAAAGCTGAAATGATTAAAGATGATGCCGTTGTAATTGATGTTGGAATTACCCGAATAGCGGATGAAACGGACCCACGCGGTTATCGAATTACAGGTGATGTTGATTTTGATGCCGTTTCTAAAAAAGCATCTTATATAACCCCCGTTCCCGGTGGTGTAGGTCCTATGACGATTGCCATGCTTTTGAAAAATACGTTGTTAGCTCGAGAGCAAAGAAGATTACGATAATAAAAAAATCCTGAGTTTGCGCTCAGGATTTTTTGGTTTTATAATTTTGTTTTACAACTTCGCCAACCAAAGCGAAGCATTCATATGCAAACGCGAGTGAGAAGCCAATTCGGTCCATCCTGGGTATAGAGTGTCACCAGTTGCTCCGGTACCGTCATCGGCTGGAGAACTATCGCCTATCAGGACAACTCTTCCGGTACCAAAAGTAGCTGAAGCACACATGATATTAGAAGTTCCTTGTGAAGAAGTTCCTCTCCAAATTAATCCTTGTACCGTTGTATTTGCCGTTCTATTTATAGACATCGAAGCTCCGGCAGAATATTTCAATTGTGTAACGGCACCCTGTGAACCATTCAAAATAGGATTGGTTGTTGCGCTCAATCTATTTGAAGTAGTTTCAGAAAAATTATTTAAAGTAATCGTAATCCCAAATGGATTCGCTTTTACGGTGTTTGTTGACATTAAATCATTCCAAATAGCAGGTGAATCCCAACCATCATTATTTCTGTCTGATCCTGAATGATTTGAAATCATAAATAAACCTCCTCCATTTTTTACAAAGTTCAAAATAGCTGTTTTTTCAGCAGATGTAAATCGAATGTTTGGTTCAGCAACAACAAATACATCATAGTTTTTTAAATCTTGCACACCAGTACCGCCATAAGTAATCGCAGTTCTCGTTGGCAAGGTTTCTACAGTATGTCCCAATTTGACCAAAGCAATTCCCCAAGCAGACAATCCGCCACGCCAAAAGTTTTCGGTTGTAGTAGCCGTAATATTTGATTGTAAGGGTGTAGGCAAACGTTGAGGTGAAGTATCGGCATCTAAAACCCAGTCTGCGTTTCCTGCAGTTTGAGCTTTTGTAGCATCAAATAAAAATTTCTTTGGGATAGCTGTTGTAATTTCTGCTGTTGAAGTCGCTTTTGCAGAAGTATTGATGTCATTTTCTTTATCGCAAGAAAAAGATATAATTGCGAAACCTGCAATTATAATTTTGTTAAATAGATTCATTTGGTTTAGGTTTAAAAAATTTCCTTAAGAACAAGTAAATATATAATTTACCCTAACATAAAAAAATTATTTTTTGCTTTTTCCATTTTTGTATTGCACTTTTTCAACGATTTGAATTTTTGGTGCAGCTTTTTTATCTTTTGGATTAAACGGCTTCTTTTTAAATTCTGTTTTAGCCGTTGGCTTGAACTCTGCTTTCTGCTTTTCAGAAATATTTTTCTTTACGACTTCCTGATTTTGCTTAATGACATCCATCGCATTTTTAGGATTTTCTTTGGTACCTCGAAGGTGAATTACCAATCCGTTCAAGAAATTGCGCAACACTTGATCGCCACAATCCATGTATTTTGGATGATCTGCATTTCTGAAGAATGCACCTAATTCTGCAGCAGAAATCCTAAAATCTACCAATTGCATGATTTCTACAATTTGGTCATCACGAAGCTGCAAGGCAACACGTAGTTTTTTAAATATATCGTTGTTATTCATTTTATGCTGAATTTAGTTGAGCATCTTTTGTGCTGAAAATTATATTTTAAATCTTTCTTTTAATGAACTGTTAAAAAAGCCAAAGGTACGCCTTTTTGAAACTCTCACGCCACAATTTTTCATTGTGTTTGCCGCCTTTAACAATGACTTCTTTGTTTAGTTTTTTGCATTCACAACGTTTGGTGTTTACCCAATGCACCACATTTTTCATATCCGGAATTACATCTGCATCGCCTTCATCATCGCCACATAAGAAATAGATTTTTGTATTAAAATCTTTAGTTTGATCGAGTACATCATTTATTTCATTTCGGTTAAACCAAAAAGCGGGCGAAAAGCAACCTACTTTTCCAAACACTTTTGGATATTTAATGGCAGCATAAAAAGAAAATAATCCTCCTAATGAACTACCGATAATGGCTGTATTCTTAGCGTTGGTTTTGGTTCTGTATGTAGCATCAACTTTTGGTTTTAAGTTGTTTACAATAAAATCCAAATATTCATCGGCTTTTCCGCCACCATATTTTGAGTGTTTGAACGGCGTTAGTTCTTCCATTCGTTTTTCTTTATTTTCAATTCCAATAACTATAACTTTAGCATTGATGCTATCTAAGGTTTCGTCTATGTTCCATTCGCCTGCATAAGAAGTTGTTACGTCAAATAAATTTTGAGCATCATGCATATAAATAACAGGATATTTTTGGGTTGAAGTGGCATATTCCTTTGGAAGATATACCCAAATTTTTTTTACTGTTTTTAGTTGTGGTATTTCAATAGAAAAAGAGGATACTTGTTTACTGGCGGTAGGTTGTTGGGCATTACTATTTATATAAAACAGTATGAAAAGGAATAGTAATTTAAGTTTCAAAATAGAGATAGTTTTGTATTACTCTTCAGTTTTTGTTTCTTCCTCTATTTTTTCTTTCTTCTTTTCTTTTTTACTTTTTTTGGGTGACTTCAATTTTTCAGTCAATATTTTGTATTTTTCCTTTTGGTCTTTAGATAAATAGGAATTTATAATTACATCAGTTCTTTCCATCATTGCTTTTATTTCTTTCGATTTTTCATCATCTGAAGTTTCTTTTTTTAATAAAATATCAACAGTTTTTCTGTTGTTAATTACCTCATTTTTAATAGCAATGGTTTGAAGTTCGTCAAGAGACAATTCTATTTTTAACTGCTCTATAAATTTATCAAGTTGTTTAGAGTTATTTTTGTCGATTTCTTCTTGAGAAGGTTTTGTAGGGGAAGAATTTCTACCTAAATCTCT
>CANHWG010000033.1 GCA_947464335.1 Flavobacteriaceae bacterium | reverse complement strand
TTTTGAGGCATCGTCCGGATTCGAACAATATCTTTAATCAATTTTTTCTAAAAATTTACTAATAAAAAAAAGAGCTACTGTTTCTAGTAACTCTTTTTGAGGCATCGTCCGGATTCGAACCGGAGTAGACGGTTTTGCAGACCGGTGCCTAGCCGCTCGGCCACGATGCCGTTGGAGGGCAAATATATAAAACAATTGATAATTAACAATTGATAATTGATAATTTTTAGAATTCGTAATTCTATTTAACTTCTATATTCTTCTAGTTCAATAGTAACTGCTTCAACATCACCACCAATTGGTGGGTTGAGTTTGGAAACCGCTACTACTATTCGAGAAACCGAAGGTATTTCTTTGAAGATTCTGGATACTATTCGATGAGCAACATGTTCTAACAATTTAGACCTAATTGCCATTTCTTCTACTACAATTCGATTTAATAGGACATAATCTATAGTGTCTTTGAGTTCATCACTAACTGATGATTTCCTTAAATCTGCTTTTATTTCAAGGTCAACTCTGTAATCTGAACCGATTTTAGCTTCTTCTTCCAAACAACCGTGAAAGGAATAAGTTCTGATATTCTGAAGTTTTATTGTGCCCATTTGTTAAGTTTCGAGTTTCGAGTTTTTGGTTTCGAGTTGTTTGGTTTTGAACAAACTTACAACCCGCAACTTGTAACTCGTAACGTTTTTAATATCTTTGCTAAAATTACAAAAATAATGTCAACAGAAGAGAAGTCGCTTAATTTCATTGAACAAATAATAGAAGAAGATTTGAAAAAAGGTTTGTCTAGAGACAAATTACGTTTTCGTTTTCCTCCTGAACCTAACGGTTATTTACACGTGGGTCATGCTAGTGCAATTTGTTTAAATTTTGGATTAGGATTAGATTATAATGCGCCTGTAAACTTACGTTTTGATGATACGAATCCCGCAAAAGAGGAGCAAGAGTATGTTGATGCAATAAAAAGGGATATTGAATGGTTGGGATTTCAATGGAGTAACGAATGCTATGCTTCTGATTACTTTCAGCAATTATACGATTGGGCAGTTGAGTTTATAAAGAAAGGCATAGCTTATGTGGATAGTCAATCTTCAGAAGACATGGCTATTCAAAAAGGAACGCCTACAAGTCCAGGAACGAATTCACCTTACAGAGATCGTACAGTTGAAGAAAATTTAGATTTGTTCGAAAGAATGAAAAACGGAGAATTCCCAAACGGAACCCATATTCTTCGTGCCAAAATAAGTATGAATGCTAACAATATGTTGATGCGTGACCCAATTATGTATCGAATTCTACATTCGCATCATCACCGAACAGGAAATGATTGGTGTATTTATCCAATGTATGATTGGGCTCATGGCGAAAGTGATTATTTAGAACAAATATCCCATTCGTTTTGTACACTTGAGTTTTTGCCTCACAGAGAATTATACGATTGGTTTTTAGATCAAGTGTATGATGATTCAAAAGTACGCCCGAAGCAACGAGAGTTTGCCCGAAGAAATCTTTCACATACCGTAGTTTCAAAAAGAAAACTATTGCAATTAGTTGAAGAAAAGCATGTTACATCTTGGGATGATCCAAGAATGAGCACTATTTCCGGAATGCGTCGTCGCGGTTATCCACCAATGGCCATTCGGAATTTTGCGAATACTATCGGAATTGCGAAGCGAACAAATTTAATAGATGTTTCGCTTTTAGAATTTTGTGTTCGTGAAGAATTGAACAAAACCACACCAAGAGTGATGGCAGTTTTGAATCCGGTGAAATTGGTTATTACTAATTATCCTGAAGGAAAAGAAGAAATTTTAGACGCCGAAAATAGTCAAGAAGACGAAAGTTTGGGCTTCAGAAAAGTACCATTTTCAAGAGAATTGTATATCGAAAGAGAAGATTTTCAAGAAGAAGCCAATAAGAAGTTTTTCCGATTAACATTAGGAACAGAAGTTCGTTTGAAAAATGCCTATATCATTAAAGGCGAAAGCGTTGTTAAAGACGCAGCTGGAAATATAACCGAAATTCATTGTTCGTATGATGAAGATTCTCGAAGCGGAAGCGGAACAGAAGCCAGTCAACGTAAAGTAAAAGGAACCATTCATTGGGTTTCTATTAATCATGCTATTGAAGCTGAAGTTCGTATTTACGATCGATTATTTACCCATGAAAATCCAGATGGTGATAAAGAAGTTGATTTTAAAGAATATATTAATCCCAATTCTCTAGAAGTTATTACAGGATATTTAGAACCAAGTTTGGCATCAGCAAAAAACGGTGAACGATTCCAGTTTCAACGTTTAGGATATTATTGTGTTGATACAGATTCTTCGGCAGAAAAATTGGTTTTTAACAAAACGGTTGGCCTACGAGATACTTGGGCAAAAGTAGAAAACAAAGAATAATTTACTTCGTCAGTTAGATGCGCTCGTGTCAAAATAGATTATACAAATAGAAAGCCCACTTATTAGTGGGTTTTCTTATTATTTATAAAACTTATAATAATTAGAAAACATATAATTTTTAGCAATTAAAAATAGCTTACATAAATTGATTTTATGACATTTTTAAAAATCCGACAAGCCAAATTACCATTCGTTTGGAGAACTTCTATTATTTCGCTTTAAAATAAGTTTTTATTGTTTAAAGGAAAAATAACATGAAAAACGGGTAAATTTTCGTAACTTTAATTAAATTAAATTTTAAAAGTATGTCAACTAAAAACGGAAATGGGATTTTAGCACTTTTGGCCGGTGCAGCCATTGGAGCAGCCATTGGAATTTTATTTGCTCCAGATAAAGGTTCAAAAACGAGAGAAAAAATAAATGATGGTTTTGATGATTTGAAAGAGGAAGTAAAATCAAAACTCAATACAGTTGAAGATGAAACCAAAGAGAAATTTTCTTCGACTAAGGAAGATTTAAAAGAGACTGTAGAAAATTTACTTTCGAGTTCGAGTTATAAAGCTGAAGAAGCAATCACTTTTTTAGAGGAGAAATTAGCAGAGCTAAAAAAACAAAACGCCAAACTTCAGAAATAATGGCAGTAGAAGAACTAAAAGATACTATTGAAGACATTCAAAAAAATTCTAAATCCTATCTAGAAAGTAGTATTGCGTATTATAAACTTTGGGGTTTCAAAGTTGCGATGAAATCAACAACTTTAGCGCTTAAGTTTTTCTTGATTGCGGTTTGTCTTGTTGTTGTTTTACTTTTTGTATCCGTTGCTGGAGCTTTAGCTTTAGGCAATTCATTTGGTAATTATCCACTTGGGTTTTTGGCTGTGGCTGGAATTTATTTAGTAGTAGCATTACTTTTATTTTTGGTGAAAGATAAAATTGTGGAAGGTCCAATCTTAGAAAAATTCTCAGAAATATTTTTTAATGAAGATTAATTATGGCGCTAAAAAAATATTCATCTTACGCTCAAATAGATAATGATTTAGAAATTCTGAAAACAGAAAGGGAGATTCATTACCAAAGGATACTGTTAAGTATCGACAAAACAAAAGAAAGTTTTCTTCCCTCAAAAACAGTTTCGTTTATTAGTGACCTCTATCATAAAGCAACATCAGGAATATTGGGAACGATTTTAAAGATTGCTATACCGTTTGCATTCAATTGGTTTATTAACAGAAAAAGAGGCGATTAGGCCTCTTTTTTATTTAATGCAAATACCATTATTTTGCTGGTTCTTCAGGATTTGAAGTATCGGAAGGATTATAATCTAAAGAAGAATGATTCCCTGTTTTCTTCACTTTTTTGGGTTGTCTTTTCATTTCTTCGCCAATTATATTGGATGCAGTAAAACTAGTTACCATGCTGTTCAACATATCGCTTGCTGCTTGCGGAGAATTAGGTAATAATATCAAGTTCGAATTCGTATCAGCGCCAATTGCTTGAAGCGTATCATAGTGTTGTGTTATTACAATCAAAGCCGACGCTTCTTGAGAATTAATTCCTACTTCGTTTAAAACTGCAACACTTTCTACCAAACCTTTCGCAATTTCTCTACGTTGGTCGGCAATACCTTGACCTTGCAATTTTTTACTTTCGGCTTCCGCTTTGGCTTTAGCCACTATTCTGATTCGTTGTGCATCCGATTCGAACATAGCGGCAGTTTTTTCTCTTTCGGCAGCATTAATTCTATTCATCGCGTTTTTCACTTGAATATCAGGATCGATATCGGTAACTAGTGTATTGATAATATCATAACCATAAGCCATCATTGCTTCGTTTAACTCGCGTTTAACCGCAATAGCGATATCATCTTTACGAACAAAAACATCATCTAAAATCAATTTTGGAACTTCGGCACGCACTACGTCAAAAACATAAGCTGTAATTTGATCATGTGGATATTCTAGTTTGTAAAATGCTTCGTATACTTTTTCTTGAACGACTTTAAACTGCACAGAAACCTTCATTTTGATAAATACATTATCTTTAGTTTGTGTTTCAATCATAACGTCTAATTGTTGAATTCTTAAGTTCACACGACCAGCAATTCTGTCGATAATTGGAACTTTAAGTTGTAATCCTGAGTTTCGGATGCTCAAGAATTTACCAAATCGTTCAACAACTACAGCAGTTTGTTGCTTTACCGTGAAGAACGAAGAAAAAAGAATAATAACCCCTACAAATAAAAAAACAAAAAAGAAAATTGGCATAATTTCTAAATATTTTAAGTTAGTAAAGTTGTTGTACGAAAAAAAGGTATGTTTGTTACAAATTAAAAGTTACGAACTCATGAATAAAATTTTCTTAACCCTTTTGTTGTTTACGACAACTTTTGGAATTGCGCAATACGGACAAAAAGATGGAAACCGAATTGGAATTTCAGCCGGACTTTCACAAACCTCATTATTTACGAGTAATTTTAACGCGACACCTGAATTGGGTTTTGCAGGCGGGCTCTCGGTTCGTGGAAATTATTATAACGACTGGAGTATGATTTATGGAATGCAGTTTTTTGCCAACAACTTTTCATTAGAATCTACCTTTGACCAAAAAATTAAATACAGTATTCAAGGCGTTAAAGTTCGATTACTTTTAAGCTATAATGTTGTTGAAGATCATGTTTCTTTAGATTTTGGACCTGTACTTCAAATTAACGGAAAATTGGGTGTTGCCACTTCCGACGAAGATAAAGTTATTAAAGGAACATTATTAAAAGCTGATCAAATTGTTGATATTTCACCAATAAGTGGTAATTTTTATTTAGGATGTTCTGCAGGAAGCAGAACCGTGCGCGCCGTTATTTTTTATGAATATGGTTTTACGAACATATTGAATAAGCTCAACAAAGATGAAAATCTACAAGAGTTTAATAATAATGATAGTTTTAAAGGAAATTTAGGAGTAATAAACGCTCAGGTTGTTTTTAATTTATAAAGAAGAAAATCCCGAGAAATCGGGATTTTTTAGTTTTATAATGTTGCAATTGCTTTCTCTAATCGCTTGATGGTTTCTTCTTTACCAATCAGTTCTACAATATCAAAAAGATGTGGACCTTTCAAAGCACCGACCAAACTTAATCGAAACGGCTGCATTACTTTCCCCATTCCAATTTCGGTTGAAGTCATCCAGTTTTTTACAATAGTTTCAATATTGACAGAAGTAAAATCTTCAATAGTTGCTAGCACAGTTATCAGTTGTTGCATTAAATCTCCAGTGTCTTCTTTCCAATTCTTGGATGCTTTTTCATCGTAAGAAGTTGGCGCAACAAAGAAATAATCGGCTAAATCCCAAAACTCAGAAACAAAATTGGCGCGTTCTTTTATTAATGAAGTAATCTTTGTCAGTTTTACGCCTGTCACACTGAGCGCAGTCGAAGTGCTTCTAATCAACAAATCTTTTTTAAATAAATCAGCCAAACTCTCATCGGATTGCTTTTGCAAATACTGGTGATTGAACCATTTATTTTTGTCTGGATCAAATTTGGCTCCTGCTTTGTGAACTCTATTTAAATCAAATTTTTCTACTAATTCTTCCAGTGAAAATAACTCTTGATCAGTGCCATCATTCCAGCCCAATAAGGCCAAAAAGTTAATCACCGCTTCTGCGAAAAATCCGTTTTCTCTATAACCAGATGAAACACCTTCTTCCGACTTCCATTCTAATGGAAAAACCGGAAACCCTAATTTATCGCCATCCCGTTTGGATAATTTTCCGTTACCAACAGGTTTTAAAATCAATGGTAAATGCGCAAATTCGGGAGCTTCCCAACCCAATGCTTTGTATAATAAGCAATGCAACGGCATCGAAGGCAACCATTCTTCACCGCGAATGACATGCGACGTTTCCATTAAATGGTCATCCACAATATTTGCTAAATGGTAGGTCGGCATTCCGTCAGATTTGAATAACACTTTATCGTCTAACAAATTGGTTTCAAAATGAATGTCACCTCGAATAAGGTCATGCAACTGCAAGGTTTCATTCACCGGAGTTTTAAAACGAATCACATACGCTTCGCCAGACGCAATTCTTTTCTCTGTTTCTTCGGTTGAAATCACTAAAGAAGTATCCAGCTTTTCACGATTGTGCCAGTTGTATATGAATGTTTTTCCTTGTTCTTCGTGTTGTTTTCTATGTATGTCTAATGCTTCAGCCGTATCAAAAGCATAATACGCCCAACCCGAATTGATTAATTGGTCAGCATATTGTTTGTACAATTCTTTTCGTTCCGATTGACGGTAAGGACCAAATTTTTCATTCTTCCCAACGGTTTCACTAGGCGCAATTCCCAACCAATCTAATGCTTCAAAAATGTACTGTTCAGCACCAGGCACAAATCGGTTTTGGTCGGTATCTTCAATCCTAAGATAGAAAACGCCATTATGTTTTTTAGCAAATAAATAATTGAATAAGGCAGTTCTAACACCACCAATATGTAACGGTCCAGTCGGACTAGGTGCAAAACGAACTCTAACAGGTCTTGACATTTCTTTAAAATTTCGACAAAGATAATCAGAAGTCGGAAGTTAGAAGTCAGAAGTTAGAAGTTTTTAGGGTTTCATTTCTAATGGAATTCTTTTATTCATAATAGCAAACCAAATAGGAGGAAATAAGGATAAAACCATCGAAGTCGGATATCCAAAAGGCATTTGAGGAGAAACATCGTGGTATTCTAATATTTGATATTTTTTTTGTGATTTATAATGATGATCACTATGTCGGGTTAATTCGTACAACATTATTCTTCCTAGAATATGATTGGAATTCCAAGAATGTTTTTCACTAACACGTTCGTATCTACCGGAAGGCAAAAGGGCTCTTTTTAAACCATAATGTTCTATATAATTGATGGTTTCTAATAATAAAAACCCAACAATTCCAGATAATAAAGCAACAATGAATCCAATAAAACTAAAGAAATAATAAATCGAAAGAAGATAACTAAGCTGAATGATTGTAAACCAAAGCATGTCATTTTTAACCGAATACCAAGACCGCTTTTCAATTTGATTGAGTTTCTTTTGAATTTGCCACGCTTTAGTATAAGTTCCTGTAACAGTTTGAATCCAAAAAGTATAAAGCGATTGATTGTAATTTGCCGAAGATGGATCTTCGGGTGTGGAAACATGCAAATGATGACCGTGATTGTGCTCTATAAAAAAATGAGTATAGTGAGACGGAATCAAAAGCAATTTTCCTAAAACACGTTCGTACAATTTTTCACGATGGCCCAATTCATGAGCAACGTTAATTCCGTTGGAACCTAAAACAACACCCAAGCTTAAAATAATTCCAATTATTTCAGAAACGGAAAGTTTTTCTGAACTAACTTTTTGCAAAACAAAATACAAAATACCATAAACGATGAAAATATTAAAATACAAGAGCACATCAAACAATCGATTTTTTAATTTACTATCTGTCTCAGATTGAGAATAATTTTTTTCATCAGTTGGAAGAATCAACTCCAAAACAGGCAGAATTCCAAAGGCAAAAACAACTCCAGCAAAAGTCCAAAAACCTTCTAAATAAATTCCCAATATGCAAATAACAGGAATTGTATAGGCCAATAAATATTTCATAATCAGTTATATTTTGTTATAAAATTAGAAAAGATTTTATAGAGTTCAATCATTTTTTCTTTGGCTTTTTTTTAACGTACTGATATTCGCTAAAAATTGTACATTTATCGGTTACAAAAAGGAATGGCTAAAAGTGGAGAATTCAAACATTATTTATCAGAAGCTCGAAGACTTTATAAAGAAGTTTTATACTAACGAATTATTGCGCGGATTTATATTCTTCGTTGGAATTGGTTTGTTGTACTTCATTTTAACTTTGTTTGTAGAGTATTTTCTTTGGCTGAAACCTACTGCAAGAACAATATTGTTTTATACTTTTATTTTTGTAGAACTTTTTCTTTTGTTTCGATTTATATGCTTTCCGTTGTTTAAATTATTCAAACTTCAAAAAGGAATTGATTATAATCAAGCTTCTTCCATTATTGGAAATCATTTTAAAGAAGTAGAAGATAAGCTAACTAATTTTCTTCAGCTATCACTGGATACAAATAAGTCGGAATTACTCCTAGCTTCAATTGACCAAAAGGCAAATACATTACAACCGATTCCTTTTGGAAATGCTATTAACTTTGGTAATAACAAAAAATATTTGCCTTTGGCGATAATCCCAATTTTGTTTTTTGCTTTCTTTTATCTTTCAGGAAACAGTAATTTGATTTCTCAAAGTTTGAATCGTGTTGTCAATTTTAAGCAACAATTTTTACCGCCAGCACCTTTTGAATTTGAGGTTTTGAATAAAAATCTGCAAACAGAACAGAATAAGGACTACTTATTAAAAGTTAGAACTATTGGTAAAGTTGTTCCCGAAAATGCTATGATTTTTATTGGAGATGAAAGTTATTTTATGGAAAGCTCTAAAGCTGGTGAATTCGAATTTGTGATTCCGAAACCATCAGAAGATTTGGATTTTCATATCGAAGCCAACGAAGTCTTGTCACATGATTATCAATTAAAAGTAGTCACCGTTCCTTCAATTGCAAATTTTGAAATGGTGTTGAATTTTCCAAATTATTTAAATAAAAAAACGGAAGTAATCAAAGGCACCGGAAATGCTATTATACCAGAAGGAACAGCGGTAACCTGGAGAATGAATACGTTGGCTACTCAAAAAGTTGATTGGGTAAACGACAAGGTGCGTTATACTTTTGCTAAGCAAGATAATAGTTTCACTTTATCAAAAAGTATACTTCAAAATGTTGATTATCAAATTCTAACTTCAAATAATAAAGTTCAGAATTACGAAAAACTAAATTACCAGATTTCTGTAATCAAAGATCAGTTTCCGACTATCAATGTAAACAATGCCCCTGATAGTTTAAAAGTTAACAAGAACTTTGTTTTAGGTCAGGTTTCTGATGATTATGGATTGTCGAAACTTCAAATTGTTTATTATCCAAAAGACAAACCAAACGTTGCTAAAAAAGCAAGTATTTCGGTTAAACGAGATGTTTACGATCAGTTTGTTTTCTCTTTCCCAAGCAATCTTCCTGTAGAAGAAGGAATATCGTATGAATACTATTTCGAGATTTTTGATAACGATGCGCTTCATAATTTTAAAAGCACAAAATCTTCTGTATTTAGTAATCGAATTGCCACAGAAGAGGAAAAGCAAGATGAAATGATGAACCAACAAAATGAGAATATAAGCTCATTAGCTAAATCATTAAAAGCACAAGACAAGCAGTTATCTGAAATGGATAAGTTGCAAAAAATGGGTAAGGAAAAAGACAATCTTGAATATAAAGAACAACAAAAAGTCAATGATTTCATTCAACGTCAAAAGCAACAAGACGAAATAATGAAAGAGTTTTCAGAAAAGATGAAGGAAAATTTAGAGCAATTTAAATCCGAAAAGAAAGACGAGAAAAAGGAATTGCTTCAAGAAAGACTAGAAAAAACAAAAGAAGAACTTGAGAAGAATAAGAAACTCCTTGATGAACTTCAGAAATTGAATGATAAAATTAGCAAAGAAGAGTTATTCGAAAAGATGGAAAAATTCCAGCAAGCTAGTAAAAATCAAACTAAAAGTCTAGAGCAATTGGTAGAGCTTACGAAACGATATTATGTAGAGAAAAAAGCACAACAAATTGCCGATAAAATGAATAAACTGGCAGAGAAGCAAGATAAATTAGCTGAAAAGCAAGACGAAAATAATGCTGAAAAGCAAGACGAAATCAATAAAGAATTTGACAAGCTTCAGGAAGAACTTAAAGAGTTGCAGAAGGACAATAAAGAATTAAAATCTCCTATGGATATTCCCAAAACAGAGGAAAAAGAGAAAAGTATTGAAGAAGATTTGAAAGAGGCAAAAGATAAATTACAGAAGCAACAAAAAGATAAGGCAAAGCCAAAGCAAAAAAGCGCTTCCAAAAAAATGAAGCAAATGAGCCAACAAATGCAAGAGCAAATGGCATCAGATGACAAAGAACAAATGGAAGAAGATGTTGCCATGTTGCGACAAGTTTTAGACAATCTTTTGGCGTATTCTTTTTCACAAGAAGAGGTTATGAAGCAGTTTAAAAATCTTAAACGAGGCGCACCTTCATTCAATAAGAATTTAAAAATGCAACAAGATTTAAAACAACAATTTAAACATGTTGACGATAGTTTGTTTGCAATGTCATTGCGCAACCCAAAAATAGCCGAAGATGTAACTAAGGAAATAGGTAATGTGCAATATAATGTTGATAAAGCCATTGAAACTTTGGCTGAAGCTAATGTTCCTAAAGGCAATTCACATCAACAATATGCAGTTTCAGCATCCAATAAATTAGCAGATATGTTGAGTGATATTTTGAATGGTATGCAAATGCAAATGTCGGGTGCTGGAGCCGGAAAACCTAAGCCGGGTCAAGGACAAGGACAGGGAATGCAGTTGCCTGACATTATAAAAAAACAAGATGGATTGGGAGAAAAGATGAAAAAGGGAATGAAAAAAGGTGAAAAACCCGGAGAAGGACAAGAAGGGAACCAAGGGGAAAAAGAAGGGCAAGGAAGCGAAGGAAACAAACCGGGACAAGGCCAAAAAGGAGGAAAAGGAGTAACTGGAAAAGGAATTGACGGTAAAGGCGAAGGAAATGAAAAAGGTGGTGAAAACGGACAAGATGGTGAAGGTGATGCCAAAGCCATTATGGAAATTTATAAAGAGCAACATCAATTAAGAGAAGCGTTAGAAAAAGAATTAAAAAAGCAAGGTGTCGGAGGAAATGGTCAAAACGCTCTAGAGCAAATGAAACAAATAGAAAAGCAATTGTTGAATAAAGGATTTAATAACGAAACACTTCAAAAGATTTTAAACGTAAAGTATGAGTTGTTGAAACTAGACAAAGCATTGCAACAACAAGGAGAAGACAAGAAGCGCCAATCTGAAACGAATAAGAAAGAATATAACAACCAAGCTACTGCTTTACCTAGTCGTCTTCAAGAATATTTGAATAGTATTGAAATTTTAAATAGACAAAGTTTACCTTTGCGCTCCAATTTTAACCAGAAGGTTCAAGAATATTTTAAAAACAATGATTAATTTTAATTACGAATTAGATTTCAAACTAGATAACGAATCGGCTTACGCTGATTGGATTTCAAAAGTAATAAGCTCTGAAATTAAGGGCGAAGGAGACATCAATTATATCTTTTGTGACGATAACTATTTAGTTGAAATTAACCAGCAGTATTTAAATCATGACACCTTAACAGATATTATCAGTTTTGATTATTCTATAGGAAAGGAACTACACGGGGATATTTTTATTTCTGTTGAAAGAGTTCGTGAAAATGCAGTTGATTTCAGTGTTCCATTTGAAAATGAATTAAAAAGAGTTATGGCTCACGGTGTTCTTCACTATTGTGGCTATAAGGATAAAACGGAAGAAGAAGAAATGGTCATGCGTCAAAAAGAAGAGGAAAAAATGAAGATGTTCCACGTGAAACAAAATTAATATGTTTTTAGAAAAGTATGATGTGATAGTTGTTGGAGCAGGACATGCGGGTTGTGAGGCAGCAGCGGCTTCGGCTAATTTGGGTTGCAGTACTTTATTGGTTACAATGAGTTTACAAAATATTGCTCAAATGTCTTGTAATCCGGCGATGGGCGGAATTGCCAAAGGTCAAATTGTTCGAGAGATTGATGCGCTAGGCGGTTATTCTGGAATTATTTCAGATAATACGGCTGTTCAATTTAAAATGTTGAATAAATCCAAAGGACCTGCTATGTGGTCTCCACGGGTTCAGTCTGATAGAATGCGTTTTTCTGAAGAGTGGCGATTGCGTTTAGAACAAACCCCTAATCTTGATTTCTATCAAGAGATGGTTAAAGGACTTTTGATAAAGAATAATAAAATTGAAGGAATTACAACTTCACTTGGAATAGATATTAAAGCGAAAACGGTTGTGCTTACCAATGGAACTTTTCTGAACGGATTAATTCATATTGGTGATAAGCAATTTGGAGGAGGAAGAGCGGGTGAAAGTGCTGCTTACGGAATTACGGATGATTTAGTAAAAGTTGGTTTTGAAGCAGGGAGAATGAAAACAGGAACTCCACCTAGGGTTGACGGACGCTCATTAGATTATTCTAAAATGAGAGAAGAGCCAGGTGATGAAGTTCCAGATAAATTTTCGTATTCTGACGAAACCAAACCATTGACACATCAAAAATTGTGTCATATGACTTATACCTCTAATGAAGTACATAATATACTTAGAGAAGGTTTTGACCGATCACCTATGTTTAATGGCCGAATCAAAAGTATTGGTCCAAGATATTGCCCGTCTATTGAAGATAAAATAAATCGTTTTGCAGATAAAGAAAGACATCAACTTTTTGTAGAACCCGAAGGTTGGAATACTGTTGAAGTCTACGTGAATGGCTTCTCAACTTCATTACCCGAGGATATACAGTTTAAAGCATTACGATCGGTTGAAGGATTTGAGAAAGTAAAATTTTTCCGTCCAGGTTACGCTATAGAATATGATTATTTTCCGCCAACCCAATTAAAACACACCCTCGAAACTAAATTAGTAGAAGGATTGTATTTTGCCGGTCAAATTAATGGAACTACTGGCTATGAAGAAGCTGCTTCACAAGGAATGATGGCGGGCATTAACGCTGCTCTTAAAGTGAAAGAACAAGAACCAATGATTTTACGTAGAGATGAAGCATATATTGGGGTGCTAATAGACGATTTAATTACCAAAGGAACTGAAGAACCTTATAGGATGTTTACTTCTCGTGCAGAATATAGGACCTTATTACGTCAAGATAATGCGGATTATAGATTGACACCAAAATCATTTGAAATTGGATTGGCTTCTGAAAAACGAATGCGACGAATGGAGCATAAATTCAATGAAAGTGAAAAAATGGTTAACTTTTTTAAAGAAACTAGTATAAGCCCAGAAGAAGCGAATCCGATTTTAGAAGCCAAAGAAAGTTCAGCAATGGTTCAGTCTGATAAGATGTTTAAAGTATTCTCTAGACCACAAATTGAATTAGATGATTTTATGAAGTTTGATAAAGTGAAAGAGTATGTTTCATCAAATAATTTGGATAAAGAAATAATTGAGCAAGCCGAAATTCAAGTTAAGTATTCAGGTTACATAGAAAAAGAAAGAAACAATGCTGAAAAGCTAATTCGTTTAGAAGATATTAAAATTCCCGAGAATTTCGATTATCATAAAATTAAATCCATGTCAATTGAAGCAAAGCAAAAGTTGAGCAACATTCGACCAGTAACTATTTCACAGGCCTCAAGAATTAGTGGAGTATCACCATCAGACATTTCAGTTTTATTAATATATATGGGAAGATAAATTGATGTTCCACGTGAAACGGAATTTATAATACCCCATTAATACAGTGTTTACATGAGTTTTCAAAACAATATTTTCTTTTTAAAAGTTAGAGATTATTCCGTTTCAAAAGAAATTTTCGAATTACATCATAATCCAGAATATGATTTGTTAATCACTTTTCCAAAACCAAGTTTAGAAAAACTACCAAGCTATTACGAGAGTGAAGATTATATTTCACACACTGATGGTAAAAGGTCTCTGTTTGAAAGATTGTATCATATAATTAAAAACATTGCACTTAATAATAAAGTCAAATTAATCAATTCGCATTCTGAAAAAGGAGCGCTTTTAGATATTGGTGCTGGAACAGGAGATTTTTTAGTGGCCGCAAAAAAAGAAGGATGGAAAACAACAGGAATTGAACCAAGTTTAAAAGCTAAAACAATTGCTATTTCTAAAGGGGTAGATTTTGTTGACAATTTAACTGATTTAAAAGATCATTCTTTTGATGTAATAACCATGTGGCACGTATTAGAACACGTTCCTAATCTGGAAGAATATTTAGTAGCATTAAAACGATTGTTAAAACCAACAGGAACAATCCTTATTGCGGTTCCAAATTTCAAATCGTTTGACGCTAATTATTATGGTAGATTTTGGGCAGCCTATGATGTACCAAGACATATTTGGCATTTTTCTAAAACTACCATAAAGAAACTTTTTTCTGAAAAAGGAATGAATTTAGTTGAGGTGCTTCCTATGAAATTTGACAGTTTTTACGTTAGCTTATTATCAGAAAAATATAAAACAGGAAAAATGAATTTTATTAGAGCTTTTTTTGTTGGATTAAAATCAAATAGTAGTGCGAAGAAAAGCAAAGAGTATTCTTCACATATTTATATTATAAAAAACGAGTAAATTGATTTTAAAAGCTTGTATTTTAAAAAAAAACATCAAAACCATAAATTATACATAAAAACAAAAAGACTTCTTTAAAACACTTAATTTAAAGAGAAAAGCAATAGTCAAAACATATATTATTAGTTAAAATAATAGCAAATACTTATAACACCAAAACAGGTAAATAGTAAACCTCGTTTATTGCAATTTATTTTTATACTTTTGAAAACCAAAAATTAATTTATCAAACAACAATGAAAAAAGCACTTATCCTATTTGCATTTACAATTACAATTATTTCTTGTAACAAAACTACAGTAGCTAAAGAATTTAAAACAGCATACATCGACACATCAAAATTGATGGAAGAATCTATAGAAGCTAAAGATATCGAAGCAAAATATAAAGACAAAGCTAAGGTAATGGGAAACCAATTAGATGCAGAAGTTGCCCGATTCAAATCTGAAGCTGCTAGTTTTAAAGATAATGCAATGAAAAATGGTCAGGCATGGGCGCAACAAAAAGGTTCCGAATTACAGCAACGTGAAGAAAGATTAAATTATGCACAACAAGCAATGTTACAACAATTACAACAAGAAAGTGGTGTAGAAATGGATTCTTTAGTTAAAAATTATAGAAAAGTAATCAAAGATTATGGAAAAGAGAAAGGGTATGATTATATTTATGGAACAGGAGATGTGGCATCCGTATTATATGCAAAAGACAGTTATGATATTTCAAAAGAAATAATCAAAATGATTAATGACAAATACAAAACCACAGATAAAAAAGACGAAGCTTCGAAAGAAGTTAAAAAATAATTTATTTAATAAATAAAAGGCGGCTTGTTACAATTAACAAGCCGCCTTTTTATATGATTAAAATTTAATTTAACTTAACCAGAAAACTGCCAAAACAGCAGGGATAAAATAGATGGCAATCGTCCTTGCGCCATCATAATCTTTTGCTAAGCGCTGACCTAAAAGTAACATTATCAAAGTAATACATGAAAAAACAGCGCCGTAAAAACCAAAAACTCTTCCTCCGTTAACCAATAATTCAACACATCCCACTAAAGTTAAAATACTCGTAATAAGTTCAAGAAATACTATTATACCTAATGCTAGCGAAACATTGTTTTTTAGCAATGAAGTATTAGCAAAATGACCCTTCAACCAATCAATATTAGTTTGCCAAGCAAAGACTTTGTCATAAGCCGATTGGATAAAAGTAATAGCTAAAAAAAGTAGAACAAGCAAAGAAGCAGTGTTATTCATAGGAGTTAATTTTTATGAATTAATCGTGTCAATTTTATAGATAAATCGGTTAAGATAATTTTGGCGTTTCCATTGCGTTCGATGTGATAAATAGCATCAGAAAGTTCGTTGAATATAGCATTTATATTGTTGCCATTTACAAAAGGCGAAAATTTCTGGATGCTAAAATTTTCAGCACTTGGTTCTAAATAAACCAATTTTTTTGTCTCATAGTTTTGTAATAGTGCTTGTCGAAACATCTCTATACAATAATTTAAAAATTGTTTTTGACCTTCACGACCTAAACTAGCAATTTCTTCACTCCACAAGATTAAATCTTGTATGGCAGAAGCATTTTTTTTAGCACTAAATGCTGCACGAACCCAAGCTACAAACCATTTTTCAAACGGAAAATCAGTAGTGTCATTTTTAACGATATGAAGCGCTTTATTATAATTTCCTTGTGCTTGATGTGCCACTTTGCTGGCAGACGCATCATCTAAAAAGTATTTTTCAATTAATTCTTTTTTGATCACAGCTTCTGGTAAGGCACTAAAATTCAATACTTGACAACGTGAACGAATGGTTTGAATAATATCTTCTTCATTTTCTGTGATTAATAAGAAAAGTGTTTTTTCGGGTGGTTCTTCTAAAAGTTTTAGAAGTTTGTTAGAGGCGGCGATATTCATTTTATCTGCCATCCACACAATCATTATTTTATATCCGCCTTCAAAAGATTTTAAAGCTAAAGATTTTAATATGTCCTGTGCATCTTCTACTCGAATTTCACCTTGCTTATTTTGAACGCCTAAATGTTTGTACCAATCAAACAAACTTGCATAAGGATTGTTTAACACAAATTCACGCCAATCAGCAATAAAATCAGCACTTTTTGGCTTGGTTTTCACGTCTTCATTGGTCACATTTGGATAAACAAAATGTAAATCAGGATGTGTTAACGATTGAAATTTTAAATTACAATTTTCGTTCCCTCCAGTGTTTTCTTGATCTTGGTTAAGACATAAAACAAATTGAGCATAAGCAATTGCCATTGCTAAAGTGCCAGAACCTTCAGGGCCAACAAATAATTGTGCATGGGGAATTCTTCCCGTTAAAGCACTTTTAAGGAGATGATTTTTTATATAATCTTGACCAAGAATTGATGAAAACAGCATAGAGCAAATATACTGTAAAATTTTGCTATTAGTTATTTTGAGTAGCGCTTTTAGCAATGTCATTTTTAGTGAGTAGTTTTGAAAAGCAAAAGCTATTCTATTGATAACAAAGGAATTGTATCTTAAGTTTATCTTAAAAAACATCGATGAAAATACTAAAAGCATCGATAAAATTAATTTTTCTTATATTTGCAAGCATACAATCTTTTTAAATTACTAAATGAAAACCCTTCAAGATTTCAATTTCAACAACAAAAAAGCTATTATCAGAGTTGATTTTAATGTTCCTTTAGATGAAAAATTTAAAGTCACGGATGCCAATAGAATTGAAGCGGCAAAACCAACAATAGATAAGATTCTAGCCGATGGAGGAAGTGTAATATTAATGTCTCATTTAGGAAGACCAAAAGGTAAAGAAGATCAATATTCATTAAAACATATCGTTTCAAAAGTATCTGAGGTATTAGGAACTAGTGTTCAATTTGCGTCAGATTGTAGAGGCGAAATAGCCATAAATGCCGCAAAAAATTTGCAACAAGGTCAAGTTTTGTTATTAGAAAATCTTCGTTTTTATAGTGAAGAAGAAGCAGGAGATGAAAACTTCGCAAAAGAGTTAGCATCATTGGGTGATATTTATGTTAATGATGCCTTTGGAACTGCTCATAGAGCACACGCTTCAACAACGATAATTGCTAAATTTTTCCCAAATCATAAATGTTTTGGAATGCTTCTAGCAAAAGAAATAGAAAGTTTAAATAGAGTTTTGAATAACTCAGTAAAACCCGTTACAGCCGTACTTGGCGGATCTAAAGTTTCTTCCAAAATAACAGTTATTGAGAATATTTTAGACAAAGTAGATCACATGATTATTGGTGGTGGAATGACTTTTACTTTTATAAAAGCACTTGGCGGAAAAATCGGGAATTCAATATGTGAAGATGATAAACAAGATTTAGCATTGCAAATTTTGCATTTAGCCAAACAAAAAAATGTTCATATTCACATTCCCGTAGATGTTATTGCAGCCGATGCTTTTTCAAATGATGCTAACACTCAAATAGTAGATGTTCGTGAAATTCCTGATGGTTGGCAAGGATTAGACGCTGGGCCAAAATCATTAGAGAATTTCAAAAAAGTTATAATGGACTCCAAAACGATACTTTGGAACGGACCATTAGGCGTTTTTGAAATGGAGAATTTTGCAAATGGCACAATTGAATTAGGAAATTTTATCGCAGAGTCGACTGCCAATGGAGCTTTTTCTCTCGTAGGAGGCGGAGATTCGGTTGCTGCGGTTAAACAATTCGGATTAGAGGATAAAATGAGCTATGTATCTACAGGGGGCGGAGCTATGTTAGAAATGTTAGAAGGAAGAGTGTTACCAGGAATCGCTGCAATTTTAGATTGATTTCAGAAGCAATACAATAAAAAACAATTAATTACGTTATTAATTATCTGATAATTAATAACATTCAATTTCAAATACACCACTTTATAAATAATAAAGTTATGATTATAAAAAATATACTAACAGTTGCTTTAATCTTAACATCTTCAGTGCTTTTTGCTCAAGATGATTTAAGTATTCAGCCGTTTAAAAAACCCCAAACGAAAAGAGAAGTTCTAGATTCTGTTAAAGCTACTTTTGTGCATGATAATATAGCGTCTTGTATTGATAGTTTATGGATGAAAGAAATGGTAAGCTTAGATCTTTATAATGATTTAACAACAGATATTAAGAATATCAATATTGATGAAAAGGTAGATTATGAATTATCAACAGAGCTTTTAAAGGAAAGACTTAAAAAAATGGATGAGAAATCGCCATTTAATATTGAGTATAATGTTGGATTAGAAAACGTTATCAAATCTTTTTTAAAAAATAGAAAAAGGGCATTTGAAAGATTAATGGGAGTTTCTCAGTTTTATTTCCCTTTGTTTGAAGAATCATTAGCGACGCAAAACATTCCACTTGAAATTAAATATTTAGCTGTGGTAGAGTCGGCTTTGAATCCAAGAGCCGTTTCTAGAGTTGGCGCAACAGGTTTGTGGCAATTTATGTATCAAACCGGAAAGCAATACAACTTAAATATCAATTCTTATGTTGATGACAGAAACGACCCACTGAAGTCTAGCCAAGCTGCAACGCAATACATGACCAATATGTACAAAATTTTTGGCGACTGGGATTTGGTATTAGCATCTTATAATTCGGGACCAGGAAACGTAGCAAAAGCCATAAGACGATCTGGCGGAAAGCAAAATTATTGGAATATTAGAAAGCATTTACCAAAAGAAACCCAAGGATATTTGCCCGCATTCTTGGCTACTATGTATATTTTTGAGTACCACAAAGAACACGGAATTAAACCAGATAGACCTATTGCCAATCATTTTGCAACGGATACGGTTATGATTAAAAATGCAATGAGTTTTAAGCAAATATCCGATTTGTTAGATATACCAGTTGCAGAACTCCAATTTTTAAATCCATCATATAAAAGAGAAGTAGTTCCTTTTATCACGGGAGAAAATCATTATTTGAGATTGCCCTTAGATAAAGTGGCTGTATTTACTTCAAATGAAGATAAGATTTATGCCTTTGTAAATTATGAATTAAGTAAGAGAGAACGACCAAACGAAAGTATTTTGGCCTCTAGAAATTCTGATGATTCTGAAAATGACGGTACTGTTTCAAGAGTTAAATATCATAAAGTTAGAAAAGGAGATAGTTTAAGCGAAATTTCGGACCGCTACGGTGTAACAATGACTGAGCTTAAAAAATGGAATCGTTTGCGAAGTAATAAAGCGCCAATGGGAAGAAGATTAAAAATATATACTCAAGAAGCAGTTGCCACCAACAATAAAAAGACTTTAAAGCAAGATACCGTTTCTGTAAATGAATCAACAGCAATTGGCTCTACTATTGCAAAAACATACAAAGAAGAAAAAGTTGTTTCTTATAAAGATGTTGTTAAATATCACAAAGTGAAAAAAGGCGACAATCTCGGAGAAATTTCAGATAAATTTGGAGTTTCTGTTGCCGAAGTTAAAAAATGGAATCGATTAAAAGGAAGTAATATTTCCGTTGGTAAAAGCTTAAAAATCATAAAAAATGAAAGAGTGGTATCAACAGTAAGGAGAGAAGTTAAAGCAGATAAAAACGCCGTTGAAACTTCAATTGCCTCTAATGAAAATAAAAAGGAAAGTGACTTTTATGTGGTAGAGAAAGGAGATAACTTATTCAGTATTTCAAAAAAATTCAACGTTAGTTTAGAAGATCTAAAAAAATGGAATAACCTTGACGGGTTGAATGTTGAACAAGGTTCTAAATTAGCATTGGCAGAAAATGAACAAATTGAAATTGAAGCAACCAATACTGCTGAAGTAAAAATAACAGAACACATTGTTGAAAAAGGAGAAACTATAGGAAGTATTGCCAAAAAATACGATGTTTCAGTTTCAGATATTAAAGACTGGAATAACATCGACAACACTACAATTCATTTTGGGAATAAATTAATTGTAGGTAAAAAATATACTATTTCATCTGATACTAAAAACAATCCAACAAAAAAAGAAAGCATTGCGTCGAACGACAGAAATGAAGTTAAATTGTATTATGTTAAGAAAGGCGATTCATTGTTTAGTATAGCCAAAAAATATCCAGGGGTTTCTATATCAGATTTAAAGAAATGGAACGGAATTAAAAACGAAAGATTAAAAGCCGGGATGAAATTAAAAATTAACGGTTAATCCGAAAATCTTCTATAAATTTGGGTTTTATTTATCTTATGAATAAAACCCTTTTTTTATGGTTATTAATTTCAATTATTACAAGCTCTTGCTCTTTTAAAGACGAGAAGCTTACAAAAGATTCTTTCGCTAACGTTAATACCATTTCTGTAATTATTGATGACCAGCTTTGGAATGGAGAAGTTGGAGATAGTATCAGAAATAAATTTGCCTCTCCAGTCTTAGGGTTGCCGCAAGAAGAACCATTATTCTCGATTAATCAATATCCTGTAAAGCTTTTTGAAGGTTTTTCTACCGATAGTAGAAACATCATTATTGTAAAAAAAAGCAATGAGAATAAATTTGAGTTTAAAAAAAACGAATTTGCCAATCCACAAAATGCCTTTCATATTTCGGGCAAAACCTCATTTGAAATAATAGAACTACTTGAAAAAAACGCACCAGAGATAGTTCAAAAAATGAGAGCAATAGAAATAGCTCATAATCAGAGGATGTTTAAAGATTCATTACTTAATACCAAAAAAATTCAAAAAAAATTCAATATCGATTTACTGATTCCATCCAAATATGAATACGTAATGAGAAGAAAAAATTTTATTTGGCTAAAACGCGAAATTATTAGCGGAAATACGAGTTTGATTATCTATCAAGTTCCTTGGAATAGTATTCGCCCAAATGATGCGGTAAGTAACATTGTTAAAATTAGAGATTCAATAGGGAAAGCGTATATCCATGGTTCAGATTATGCCACTCAAATGGTTACAGAAGCAGCTTATTCTCCTTATTTTTCGAAAACAAAATTAGCCGGAAATAAATCCTATGAAACCAAAGGAACTTGGCAGATGAAAAATGATTTTATGTCGGGACCATTTATCAATTATGTCATTTTTGACAAACCCAACAAACGAATTTTGGTTCTGGAGGGTTTTTGCTACGCGCCATCAAAAGAGAAACGTGATTTGATGTTCGAACTAGAATCAATTATTAAATCCATTCAAATAAATAAATAAGCATGGAATTAACATGGAAAATTAAACGTTTTAAGGAACTTTCTCTTGATGAACTATACAATGTGTTACAATTAAGAAGTGAGGTCTTTGTAGTGGAGCAAAATTGCGTTTATCAGGATATCGATGGTAAAGACCAAAAAGCTTTACATCTTATCGGAGAATACAATGGACAAACGGTGGCGTATGCTCGTTTATTTAAACCCAATGATTATTTTAAGCAAGCTTCTATTGGTAGAGTTATAGTAAAAGAAATTTATAGAGAAAAAAAACTCGGACATTTGTTAATGAAAGAAGCTATTCATGCTATTAATACTCATTTCAACGAAACAAAAATTACTATTTCGGCTCAATTGTATTTAAAGAAGTTTTATGAAAGTCACCACTTTATTCAAACGAGTGAAATGTATTTAGAAGATGATATTCCGCATATCGAAATGAAACGAAGTTAAATTTTGGTAATCACTAATTCTACTCTTCTATCGTATTGAGTTCCTTTTCCAAGCGGAACCGTGTTTCCATAACCTTTAAAAGTCATTCGGTCTTTTGCTATTTTCTTAAAAAGCAAATATTTATACACAGATTGAGCTCTGTTGGTAGATAATTGTCGCTTTTTGGTATCCATATCAATGGCTTCTTTCTGATATTGTGGCGTACAGCAAACATGTCCCTGAATTTCAAACTGCAGATTTTTATACTTCTGAAGTAATCGTGCAATTTTATCTAAATCGGTTTTTGATTTAAATTCTAATTTACTGCTTCCTCTTTGAAATAATACATTTTCAAGGTAAATATGATCGCCAACCATATGGTTTTTTTGAATGGTCGTATAAAACCCAGGTATTTCAATTTTGGGTAATGGCTTTAGATTGACCACTACATCTACCCTTCTGTTTTTAGAGCGTTTCTCAGGAAGATTTTCTACAATATCATCATCAATTAAGATTCTTCCTTTGCCCTCAATTGTCACAATTATTTTACTTCTAATTCCGTTTTCAATAAATCGATCTTGAATGGCATTGGCGCGTTTTGTTGAAAGCTTAAAGTTATAAGCATCTTTCCCAACATCATCCGTATATCCAAAGATTTGAATAGATTCGATTCGGGTAGAATCGGTTTTTTTAATGAAATCAATGGCCTCATTAACTTCTTTTTCATTCAATGTATATTTATCAAATTCAAAATAAATAGAATGAACAATTTCTTCCTGTGCCTGAATAAATCCAAAAAACAAAAGGGGCAAATATTTTAAGAACTTCATATTAAATCTTCAAAATAGAATTATACTGAGCTTTATTATTGAGTACTTCGATAGCTTTTTTGATTTCGAAGTTACTTTTTATATAGTACTGATATAAACCTTCCTTATATTGATATCTTTTGATGATTTCGTCCAAAAGTAAATTCTTGATTTCTTTTTGATTTTTATCAATCAAATTTTCTTCACTTTTTTGCAAAGCACTTAATAATTGTTGGTATTCTGTTGCAATAACTTCATCGATGTTTTCTTTCTTGGCTTTTTCTAAAGTGTTTTTCAGTGCAATTTCGGTTTCTGTATCTAAAGATATTTTTTCTTTTTTCAAGAACGCTTTAAAATCTGTGATGTCAGCATCTGTTATTGTTGGAATTTTATCACCAAGATTTGGGTTTTTATAATAGTAATTTGTTGCATAATAAAAAATAGCATCATTCTTTTGTAAAGCTTCTGCAATAGCACTGGTTTTAGTATTCTCTAAAACAATATCGGGCAAAATTCCGCCTCCATCATAAACGGTTCTACCTTTTTTGGTTTTAAAAGCATTATAATTTTTTTCTTCCGTTCTGATTGCTTTTCCGCTTTTATCTTTACGGGCATAATCCAGCGCTTGGATACATCTCCCTGATGGAGTATAATATTTTGAAATAGTTACTTTTACTTGTGTCCCATACGTCATGTCAATAGGTCTTTGAACCAAACCCTTACCAAAACTTCGGCTACCAATAACTACAGCACGGTCTAAATCTTGCAAAGCACCGGATACAATTTCGGAAGCCGAGGCACTTTTTCCATCTACAATAACGATCAAGGGAATTTCAGTATCAACAGGTTCGCGAGTGGTCTTGTTGGTATTGTTGTATTTTGAGTTTTTCGATTTTGTGGTTACAATAAGCTCTCCTTTTGGCACAAATAGATTACAAATGTTTACAGCTTCATGTAATAATCCACCCGGATTTCCGCGCAAATCTAATATGATTTGTTGGGCGCCTTCCTCTTTTAATTTTTCTAGCGCTTCTTTGGTTTCAGAGGAAGCTTTAGCATTAAATTGTAACAAAACAATATATCCTGTTTTATCATCAGCCATGCCATAAAAAGGAACCGCTTTTATACCAACTTCATCAAGAACCAATTGTGTACTCATTGGTTTTCCTTGACGTAAATATTTGATGTCTATTTTAGTTCCTTTTGCTCCTTTAATTAATTGTGAAGCATCATCCTTAAAATCAGCTAAAAGAACATCGCCAATCTGTATAATTTCATCGCCTGCTTTTAATCCGGCTTTATCGGCAGGAAATCCTTTATAAGGTTCTTTTACAATAAGTTTATCTTCTTTTCTTGTAATTATTGCACCAATTCCAGTATATTCTCCGGTATTGTTTATTTTAAATTTGATTACATCTTGTTCATTAAAATAATTAGTGTACGGATCTAAATCAGCCAACATACTTTTAATGGCTTTATCCATTAATTCTGCCGGATTGGTTTCGTCTACATAATTCTGATTGATGGTTTTGAAAAGCGTTGTGAAAATTTCTATTTGTTTCGAAATTTCAAAATAATCTTCTTTAAAACTAACACCTATAAAGAGAAATGCACTCAATAGTGCGGGAATAACATATCTTTTTTTAACGGTCTTTAACATGGTCTTTTCTTTTACGGGTAAACGAATATAATAATTATCTTTCTTGGTTTTTATTTCGAATCTTTTTCTTCTTGAATGGTTGTAACAAACTTCTCAAATAATTGAATGGTTTTTTCGTTTATTTCTGAATATTCCAAGATTTCTTTGGTTTGATAAAAGAACATACAACAATATTTTTGCTCTGTTTTACCAATTATCAAATGTTTATTGAGCCGATAACATTCGCGCAAGACGCGCTTAAAATAGTTTCTATCAACTGCTTTTTTAAAGTATTTTTTAGAAACGGAAACGCCTATTTTTAAGGGAACATTTTCCTCGAAATCATGGGCTACATAAACTAACCGCAAAGGATATTTACTTACTGATTTTCCTTCGGTAAATAATAAATCAATTATTTTTTTACTTTTAAGTTTTTCGGCTGTAGGATAGGAAAAATCCATTATTAAATGTCATTGTAAATATTGTAAACAAATTTCACTTCGTTATAGTTGATGTAAAATTGCATGCGGTTGTTCTCTTTCTTTTTAGTAATAATTAGAATTGTACATTTGGAAAACTTATTATCCATACACTCAAAAGGAACAATATTTACGTCATCAGTATCTTGAATTTCGCCATACGCTTTGATCTTAAAAGATTGCACTTCGGCCGAGTTAACAGTTATCAAATCTTTTTTGGGATCTAGAGTAATTAAAACATTAGCATTAACAAATTCTGACCATTCGTTCCAATCACCTTTATCCTTTTTATCAGCAAAACTAACGCTACTGGTTTTAAATCGAATAGGTTGTGCAGAGACTAAACATCCGAAACTCAAAAAAAGGCACACAAGAAGAAGTTGAAATGGTTTCATGTTGAATATTTTTTATCGTCGTAAATCTACTAATTCTATTTTAAAAAACGGAACCTAATTAGTTTGCCCTTTTTTATTTCACTTCATAAACATTGTTCTCTCTTTTTACATCTGCCATCAAGCCACTTGGGTCGAGAATTATTTTTTTGATAGTAGATTTAGCTTTTGGAATTTCGAAAAAATAAGTAGGTTGTGCCCAGGTCCAATCGTTCAAAATAGTCCGTTTAATTTCTGGAGTTGGGTTTTCTTTTTCAAAACTCATCATGCGTAACGGAATGTAGAAAGATTCCTTTGAACCATCGGTATATTCAATTAAAATATCTATTGGCATTGGTGTTCTGCCAATTCTCTCTAAAGTAATTCCAGTTTTTTGAACGCCATCGGTTGCACCTTCTACATTTTTTATTCCGTAATCAATAGTGTTTAAAGTTTGCGTCCAATCGGTTAAATACCAATCAAGATTGGCACCTGAAACACGCTCTGCAGTTCTCTTAATGTCATTTGGTGTAGGATGTTTAAACTTGAACTCATTGTAAAAACGTTTCACCGTTTTTCGGGTATTTTCAGTTCCGATGAGGTATTCCAATTGCGAAAGAAAAAGTTCTCCCTTTACATAGGAAGCAATGCTGTAACTTCGGTTTTCATCATAGCGGTCACCATGAGTTGATAAGGGCTGCTCTTTTCCCGATTCAACCAGTTTTGAGTATGTTTTATAAGAACTTTCAAATGGGTTGTCTACTTTTTTTACCGCTATTTCGTTCATCGCTAAATCTTCAATATAACTGGTAAAACCTTCATCCATCCATGGATGTTTAGATTCATTGAAACCTAAGATATGTTGAAACCAAGAATGACCTAATTCGTGAGTTGCAGTGCCAATCATTCCGTTTAACGTTCCGTTTCCTAACATAAGAGTGCACATGGCATATTCCATTCCACCATCGCCACCTTGAATGAAAGAATATTGTTTGTAGGGATAGTTACCTACGGTTTTATTAAAATAATCCATAACTTTTACCATGACGGTCTGCATTTTTTTCCAGTTGTCAATTATTTTTGGATTGTTTTTATAGAGAAAATGGAGTTCAACATTGTTTGGACCATTAACAATATCGTGTAAGTAATTTTTATCAGCAGCCCAAGTAAAATCATGAACATTAGGCGCAATAAAATGCCAAGTCAATGTTTTTGCTTTTGGGTCTTTCTTTACTTTTTTGTCTTCATAACCAAAGCCAATTTCATTTTTGTTTTTTAGATAACCGCTTCCACCGAGAATATAATTTTTATCGATGGTTATTTTTACATCAAAATTGCCCCAAACACCGTGAAATTCTCTAGCAATATAGGGATCAGCGTGCCAACCTTCGAAATCAAACTCGGCCATTTTGGGATACCATTGTGCCATAGAAAGTTCAACACCTTCTGAATTATTTCTGCCTGAACGTCGAATTTGAATTGGCACTTGGCCATCAAAATCTAAGGTAAAAGTGGTTTTTTTTCCGGGTAGAAGAGGTTTTGTTAAAGTCACTTCTAAAATAGTTCCTACTTCTTTAGCAACTGCCAAGACACCATCTTGCTTGAAGTTGGAAATTTTTAAATACCCTATTTCATTAGGTTGTAGCTTGGCAATCCGGCTTTCTCGAATTTCTTTTCCATCAGCCATTTTTACTTTAGTTGACATCCTTGCATCGGGATCAATGACAGATTGAACACGCGCATCCATTTCGCTTCCGGGTTGAAAGGCGTTGTTGTATAAATGATAATAAACACGGCGTAATGTATCCGAAGAATTATTGGTGTAAACCAATTTTTGTTTGCCCTTATATTGATACGTTTCTACATCCATAGAAACTTCCATTTTGTAGTCTACTTTTTGTTGCCAATACCCTTTAGATTGAGATTTGCATATAACAGCTGTAAGCAAAAAACAGAAAAAAAGTGATTTCTTCATGTATAAAAATTACGATTTGATTTTTGAATTTAAAACGGGTTCTTTTGATATTTCTTCTGCCTTTTTTAAAGCGTTATAGGCATTCACTATTTTTCCTGAAACAGATGCTTCTTTGAAATTTCTTTTTTCTCCATTTTCTCCAACATTGACCACATTGTCGATAGAAGTTCCTGATTTCATAATGATATCTTTAACTTGAGAAGCTTTTAAATTGGGATAATACGAACGGATTAAAGCCGCAACTCCAGCGGCATTGGGTGATGCCATAGAAGTTCCTTCAAGATATTTATATTTTCCACCTGGAATTGTAGCATATATTTTTACTCCGGGCGCATATACATCGACATTTTTAGAGCCGTAATTAGAGAAAGTAGCAATCATTTTTTCGCCATATTCATAATTTAATGCACCTATTTGCAGAAAATTGGAAACAAACTCGTTTTTTTTGTCTTTAGTATCAGTTGGGAAATTTTCTTCTTTATCTAAATCTTTTCCATCATTTCCGGCGGCATGCACAATAAGCACGTCTTTACTTTCGGCATATTTTATGGCATCCCAAACCCATTCGGCATGTGGAGAAAAATCTTTTCCGAAACTACCATTGATGACTTTGGCACCATTATCAACAGCATAGCGAATCGCTAAGGCAATATCTTTATCATACTCATCTCCATTTGGCACCGCACGAATTGCCATAATTTGAACATTATCAGCAACACCATCACCTCCAATTGCATTATTTCTTTTTTGCGCTATAATTCCAGCCACATGGGTTCCGTGTAACGTATTTTCTTTATTTGGGCCGTACACTTTATTGTCACCATATTTCTTATCGTTAAAGTTATCAGGATTATCACCTACTACTTTTCTTCCATCAAAATCTTTATTCAGATTATAGTTAAGTTTGTCATAGATTTGATCTTTAAACGAAAGGAGTTCTTCCCTAAAATTATCTCCTGTATCTGCAGCAAAGGCCAGCATCACAGTTTTACTTTGGTACAGAGCATATTTAACAGACGCAATCTCTTTTAATTCTGCTAGCGTATACTCTTCCTTTTTTAAATGTTCCCGTATGGTTTTATCGGCTTGGTATAAAAAATCAACGGATTCTTTATAATTCATCGCTTCATTATATTCTTTGGTATAGTCTGCCAATGCTTTTTTATACACTTCTGAACCATCATCACCTCTTTTTAAAACACGCGTCATTTCTAGTGTTTCATTGTATGAATTACCAAGGAAATTCCATCCATGAATATCATCGATATAGCCATTTTTGTCATCATCTTTTTTATTATTTGGAATTTCTTTAGGATTGGTCCAAATAGCGCCTTTTAAATCGGGATGCTCAATATCAACACCAGAATCAATTACAGCTACAATGATTTTTGAGTT
>CANHWG010000032.1 GCA_947464335.1 Flavobacteriaceae bacterium | reverse complement strand
ATTACAATCCTACCGACAAAACGGTAAACTTAAGTGAGTCGGTTTACAATCAAAGAAACGCATCGGCAGCTGCCGTTGCTGCTCACGAATGTGGTCACGCCGTGCAACATGCAACCGCCTACAATATGTTGCAATTACGGTCACAATTAGTGCCGATTGTTAATGTGTCTTCTACTTTATCGCAATGGTTGATTTTTGGTGGTTTGATTTTGGGAGCCGCCGCTGGATTTGGTTTTGGGTTTTATATTGCAGTGATCGGATTAGTGTTGATGGCTATTGCAACGGCATTCAGTTTTATTACGCTACCCGTAGAATATGATGCGAGTAATCGAGCTTTGGCTTGGTTAAAAAATAAAAACATGCTGAGTCAAGAAGAATATGCGGGTGCCGAAGATGCCTTAAAATGGGCCGCTCGTACCTATGTAGTTGCCGCTATCGGAGCTTTAGCTTCCTTGTTGTATTGGGCATTACAAGTATTTGGAGGTTCTAGAGATGAATAAAAAAGGAATCCGTTACGAGAGTAACGGATTTTTATTATAAACTATGATTTCGAATTCCCCAATCGGCCAAAACATTCAAAGCAGGCAGTAATTCAACACCTGGTTCGGTAAGACTATATTCGACGTGTGGTGGCATTATCTCTATTACTTTTCTAACGACAAGATTATCGGCTTCTAATTGTTTCAAATGCTGAATTAGCATTTTTTCTGTAATCGGTGGAATTGCTTTTTTGAGTTCACTGTACCGCAACTTTCCATCTCTAAGATTCCACAGAATTATAGGTTTCCATCTTCCACCAATTTTCTCAAGTACAAAACTAATCGGACAAGCCAATGTAATGGTCTTGCGGTTTTCATTATTTGTCGATGTTTCTTTTATCATTTTAATGCATACTTTTAGGTAGGTACTTGTACAAAAGTATGTATAAAAATAACTTTGCACAAATAATGTAAACAATAAAATCATGAAATACGTTTTAACAGGATCAATAGGGAATATCACCAAACCTTTGGCAACAAAATTAATTGCTGCAGGGCATAAAGTAACTATTATTAGCAGTAATGAATCAAGAAAGGAAGAAATCGAAACAATAGGAGCAACAGCAGCTTTCGGGAATGTGTTGGATGAGCCATTTTTGTCTGATGTTTTTCAAGGTGCAGATGCAGTTTATCTGATGATTCCACCAACCTTTAGCGTAAGTGATTGGTTGGGCTATCAGAAAGAAGTGGCAGAGAATTTTGTTACAGCTATCAAGAAAAGCGGGGTTAAAAACATAGTACAACTTAGCAGTATTGGCGCACATATAGGTGATGGTGCTGGTCCAATTGATGGATTATCTTATTTGGAAAAAAGGATCAACTCTGTTGATAATATCGATGTTGTAAAACTGAGACCTTCCTATTTCTATACTAATTTCTACACTATGATTGATATGATAAAACAGGCAGGGATTCTAGGGTCAAATATTGGAGATTATAAGGATAAATTAGTCTTGACACATCCAAAAGATATTGCCGATGTTGCTGCCAAACATTTATTAGCTTTAGATTTTCAAGGGCAAAAAATAGAATATGTTTCAAGTGATGTTCGAACATTTTCGGAAATTGTAAAAGTATTGGGAGATGCGATTGGAAAACCAGAACTGCCTTGGATTTGCTTTTCAGATGAAGATAATCTTCAGGGATTATTGAAGGCAGGACTTCCAGAAGTTTTTGCCAAAAGTTATACCCAAATGGGGAAATCTATTCGGGAAGGTTTGATACAAGAATATTATTTTAGCCAAAATGAGCAGCCACAAGGAATAGTGAAACTCGAAGATTTTGCCAAAGAATTTGCACAGGTTTATAATCATTAATTAAGAAACCCGCTATGTGAGTAGCGGGTTTTTAGTTGAAGCGAACCTGCCTGCCTGCTGGCAGGCAGGTGGCTTGGGCTTTATTTAAAATGGTAATTCCCGCCATCCGTTTTGCACGGCATCACTACTGTCGGGGCTAATGAGTAAATCATTTTATTTTTTGCAAACTATAACGAAACTTAAAGTCAAAAAGTGACAACTACAACTGAATTTGTCGCTCAATTTGTTGCTCTAACGAAATAAAGGTTTCGGTTCTAGAAACACCATCGATGGGTTGAATTTTTTTGTTCAATAACTGCATCAGATGTTCGTTATCGCGGCAAATTATTTTAATCAGAATACTCCAATTTCCGGTAGTATAATGACATTCTAACACTTCCGGAATTTTTTTAAGTTCTTTTACGGCTTCGGCATTGCTCGAAGCTTTGTCGAGATATATTCCGATAAAAGCCATCGTTTTATACCCTAAAACTTTGTGGTCTACCATTAACTTAGAACTGGCAATTACGCCTGCATCTTCCAATTTTCGTAATCTTTGGTGAATGGCGGCACCTGATATTCCTATTTTATTGGCAATTTGCAAGATGGGTTTTCGGGCATCTTGCATTAAGTCGCGCAGGATTTCTTTGTCGATGCCGTCTATCTCTATTTGTAGCTGGTTTATTTTCATAATATAAAATTTGTAAGTAAAAATAGTAAATTACATTACATTTTAAAATTGAAAATAAATAATATAGATAGATTTAATATTTTTTAATTGTTACTCTTTGAAATATTTTACAATTCCAAAGATGCAAAAGATTAAGCCTATAGAAAAAAGGGAATAATGAACTATTGGTGTTTCTCCAAAACGGTTACCAATCATAGTTAGTGTGCCACCTATGATATAAAAATAAATAGGTTTGATTTTTTTTATAGTTTCCAAAGTATGTTACATTTTAATTCCCCATCAATTTATCGGGATTGTAGCCAATGTAAGGCATTTCGGTTTCGTTGAAAATCACGCCAAATTCTTCGAGTTCTTTCAGAATGGGTTCGTAGACTTCTTTTTTAATGGGCAATTGTACACCAGGTGTTTTGATTTTGCCATTCAATATTTGAATCGCCGCCATAGCCACTGGTAAACCTACGGTTTTTGCCATAGCCGTATAGGTTTGGTCGTCGCCAATGCACACCATTTTGGAATCTATTTGTTTGTGTTCACCATTCCATTCATAGCCAAATTTATGATACATCACAATCATGTCTTTGTCCTCTGGTTGTAAGGTCCAACTATCATTTAAGATGCGTTCTAAGATTTGGGCTGGTGTGGCATTTTTAAGTCCTACTTTTTTATTGGGGTTGAACAAATCCAATTCTAACAATTTGTCCCACATAATATCATCTTGCTCAATACCGAGTTGTAAACGGGTTTTTATTTCAACCGAATCGGTTGGCGAATACGGCAAAAACAGATTGATAAAATCACGATAACTTAGGTTTTCTGAATCGTCAATAACATATGTATCATCGGTCATGCCGAGTTGCACAAACATATTCCATGCTTTCGAAAAACCAACACGGCGAATGGTTCCTCGGTATAATGTTAAGGCATTATCTAAGCCATAAACACTTCGGTATTTTAAGGAATCGCGATTGGCATACCCTTCAAATTTTCCGTAACCTTCTACCTGTAAAAACTCGGTTCTACGGAATAATTTATGATACGGAATGTATTTATATTTTCCTTCCTGAATAAACTTTGCAGCACCACCTTGACCCGCGATCACCACATTTCTTGGTGCCCAAGTGAACTTATAATTCCACAGATTGTTATCACTTTCGGGAGCTACTAATCCGCCGCAAAACGATTCGAATAAAATTACCTTTCCGCCTTTGTCTTCAATTTCATGAATGATCTTCATAGCACTCATATGGTCTATACCTGGATCTAGCCCGATTTCATTCATGAATACTAAATTATTAGCTTTTACTTCGGCATCCAAACTTTGCATCGCATCGGAAATATAGGAAGCGGTAACCATATTTTTTTTGAAAGTCACACAGTCTTTCGCCACGTCTATATGCATGTGTGCGGGCAACATCGAAATCACGATGTCTGCTTTTTGAATTTCGGTTTGTCGTTGAGAAACATTGTTAATGTCTAGCGCAATTGGAGTTGCCTTCGAATGGTTATTGGTTTTACGTTGCGCTAATTCTAATGATAAATCACCGATAGTCAAGTGTAAATTTTCTTGGTGGGATTTATTTAATAAGTATTGAATTAGTGAAGATGCTGATCGTCCGGCACCAATGATTAATATATTTCTCATTCGTTAGTTTTTTATTCCAAATCTTTTTCTAAATCTTCCAGTTCTTTTTGGGCTTCTTGTTTGGTTTCTATTTTTTGTTGCTCAAATTGAGTATCTTTTTCTATTTCATCTTTGATTAAGAGTGTTTTTCCTAATACAAAAACAGAAGACAGGACACATAAAATCAATAATATATTTGGAATTTTTTTTTGATTTTCATTTGATTTTTTTAACAATAATAAACTAAAAATCAATGCTAAACCAATGGGTAAAAAAGCAATGGTGTCCATCGGTAAAACAGTAAAAACAACCGCTAATAGTGTAAAAATAATTCCTAGAACTAAAAATAATTGTCTCATGATTCTTTTTTTTAAATTCCGCTTGCACTGGTTAAGGCCAATTGCCCGGTTCCAACAGGAATACTAAACTTTAGCAAGGCAGGTACTTTTTTAGCATCGGCAGTAAGCCAAATTAAGTTTTTATCTTTTCCTTTCAACGCATCTGTTTTGGCACCAATGGATAGTTTATAACATTCTTTTTTGCCTAAATTTCCCGCATTTACGGTTTCTTTGCCCATATATTTCAAAGTAACAGGAATTTGCTTTTCATCAAAAACAATCATTAAAGATACCGTTTGACCCTCTTTAAATTTAGATAAGTCCATAGTTCTAACTTTATAAAATAAAGAAATAACATCTTGAGTCGAGTTTCCAATCGAAAAAGTTTTTTGTGTTTCGGGCTTCTTTCTTTTTTTTGAGGTACTGTTTACAACATTATTTTTGATGACATACTTTTCTTTTTTAGTGTAACCACCTTCGTCTATGCTTCTTTTATACAAACTTGGTTTTAATGTAGTTGGATTTACATACGATTCATAAATATCTCTAATCTTGAAAAAAGAATCCCATTTAGTGTATGTTGACAATTCACAACTTAAATGTAAATAGGTATTTTTTGCGGTGGTTACATTTTCGGTAGACATAGTAACCTGAGCTAATTGTGTCATTAAGCCACTCATATTATAGGAGCCAGCAAAAACTAGTTTTTCACCTGCTTTTATGGTTTGACTTTTCGCTATGGTAATCGAAAAGAAGCTAAAAAGAATACAAAATATAAATAAAAACTTTTTCATAATTATTGATTAATGGTGCAAATATAAAATAATTAATATGGTTAAAAAGATAAAAGAAAAATGAAAACTTTATGAAAGTATGTAGATAACGAATAAATTTGTCGTTTAGTATAGACATACAATAATGGAAAGAAAAATTACAGGTTTAGCGGCTTTATTTGGAATGACAGCAATTATTTTAGGTGCTTTTGGAGCCCATGCTTTGAAAAAGTTTTTAACCATAGAACAACTAAGTTCCTTTGAAACAGGGGTTAAATATCAAATGTATCATGCTCTTTTTTTATTGTTCTTAGGTCAAGTCAGTATTCTTAATGAAAAAACAAAAAAAAGAGTTTTTCAACTGATTGTTTTTGGGGTAATTTTCTTCTCAGGGTCAATTTATTTACTAACTACCAAAGCAGTAACAGGAATTGATTTTAAATTTTTAGGTATCGTAACGCCAATTGGCGGAGCCTTATTAATAGTCGCTTGGGCTCATGTTTTTTGGGATATTTTGATAAAGAAGAGATAATATTTATATAAATAAATCACTTTCTGAAATATAATTTTTAACTTTGTCCTTTAATTTTTAATGCAACACAAACTAATTTCTATGGAGAACTATCCTCAAACAGCGAAATCGATTTCGTTAGAGAAATATGGGATTACTAATGTTCAAGAAATCATCTACAATCCTTCTTTTGAAAAATTATATAATGATGAGTTGGCCTCAAATTTAACCGGATTCGAACAAGGACAATTAACAGAACTCGGAGCGGTAAATGTAATGACAGGAGTTTTTACAGGACGTTCTCCAAAAGATAAATACATCGTTAAAGATGCCATAACTGAAAATACTATTTGGTGGAATTCGGAAAAAGCAGTTAATGACAATAAGCCAATTTCTCAGAATACTTGGAATGCCTTAAAAGATACTACTACCCAGCAGTTATCGAGCAAGAAATTATATGTTGTTGATGCTTTTTGTGGTGCAAATGAAAATACGCGATTAAAAGTTCGATTCATTATGGAAGTGGCTTGGCAAGCACACTTTGTTACCAATATGTTTATTCGTCCTACCGAATCAGAATTAGATAATTTTGGAGAACCCGATTTTATAGTAATGAACGGTTCAAAAACCTCCTTTAAAGAATATGCTGCTCATGGGCTAAATTCTGAGGTCTATATAGCGTTTAATTTAACAGAGAAAGTACAAATTATTGGAGGAACATGGTATGGTGGTGAAATGAAGAAAGGAATGTTTGCCATGATGAATTACTATTTACCATTGCAAGGAATTGCTTCAATGCATTGTTCAGCCAATAAAGGAGCAGATGGAGACGTTGCGGTTTTCTTCGGATTATCGGGAACAGGAAAAACTACTTTGTCTACAGATCCAAAGCGTGAATTAATTGGAGATGATGAACATGGCTGGGATCACGAAGGCGTTTTTAATTTTGAAGGTGGTTGTTATGCAAAAACTATCGATTTAAGTGCCGCTAACGAGCCCGATATTTATAATGCCATAAAAAGAGATGCGTTATTAGAAAACGTAACAGTAGCTGCAGATGGAATTATTGATTTTAATGATGGATCGGTAACTCAAAACACAAGGGTTTCTTATCCAATTTATCATATACATAATATTGTAAAACCAGTTTCTAAAGCAGGTCATGCAACTAAAGTTATATTCTTGACAGCTGATGCTTTTGGAGTAATGCCTCCAGTTTCTAAATTAACACCTGAACAAACTAAATATTACTTTCTATCTGGTTTTACGGCTAAACTAGCAGGAACAGAAAGAGGTGTTACTGAACCAACACCTACTTTCTCGGCTTGTTTTGGAAAAGCATTTTTGACTTTACACCCAACAAAATATGGTGAAGAATTAGTAAAGAAAATGGAGCAAAACCAAGCTAAAGCCTATATGGTAAATACAGGTTGGAACGGAACTGGAAAGCGTATTTCAATAAAAGACACCCGTGCAATAATTGATGCAATCCTAGATGGTTCTATTGAAAATGCAGATACCAAAATAATTCCGGTTTTTAATTTAGAAGTTCCAACTGCATTACACGATGTTAACTCGGCAATTTTAGATCCGAGAGATACTTATGAAAATCAATCAGATTGGAATGCAAAAGCGACTAATTTAGCAACACTTTTTGTTAAAAATTTCGAACAATACACCGATAATTCTGAAGGTCAAAGCTTAGTTAAAGCAGGCCCACAATTATAAAACTAACCTAACCAAATGAAAAAGCCATTCTCAATTTAGTCAATGGCTTTTTTTATATAATTAAGTTGGGTTATTTTATTTGCCTTTATTTGAGTCGGCAATATATCTTTCTAATGCCATGGTCATAGAAGGAGTTTCTGGTGTTGGTGCCAAAATATCAATTCGCAATCCATGTTCTAAAGCTTCTTTTTGAGTTGTGCTACCAAAAACAGCGATACGAGTATTGTTTTGCTTAAAGTCGGGGAAATTTTTAAATAATGATTTTATTCCGGTAGGACTAAAGAAAGCTAAAACATCATAGTAAACATCGGCTAAATCAGATAAATCACTCATTACTGTTTTGTAAAAAGTAGCCTGAGTCCAATCAACTTTGAGGTTATTCAATGTTTGTGGCACATCAAAATTGAGTTGATCTGATGCTGGCAAAAGGAATTTTTCTTCTTTATATTTTTTAATCAACGGAGATAAATCAACAAAGTCTTTTTGACCCACATAAATTTTTCGCTTTCTGTAAACGACATACTTTTGCAAGTAAAAAGCAATGGCTTCTGATTGGCAAAAATATTTTAAATCTTCGGGTACTTTATAGCGCATTTCTTCTGCAACTCTGAAAAAATGATCTACAGAATTTCGGCTCGTTAAAATGATAGCAGAAAAGTTATTAAGGTCAATTTTTTGAGCTCTAACATCTTTTGCATTAACACCTTCAACATGAATAAAAGGGCGGAAATCAATTTTCACCTTATGTTTTTGTTGTAATTCAAAATAAGGAGAATTCTCTACTTTTGGTTCTGGTTGTGACACCAAAATTGTTTTCACTTTCAAATTGGACATTCTAATGTGCTAAATTTTTTGTAATCAAATAGTAAATGAAATAATAGGGCGCTATTTCAAGAGCGCAAAGATACAAAATAAAATAAAACAACTTACCTATTACGTAATTTTGATATATCTTAAGAGAAACCAAGTAAGAATAAAGGTTAATTATCAAAATAATACCTATTGCGCTATAAATATAAATGTTCGATGAGGTATTATTATAAAACAAAAATATGTTTATCGGTAGTAAAATAATTCCGATGAAGGTTCGATAACTAACTTTCTGTAGGTTAAATTGTTCTGTAAATTCTTCGATATTAAAAATGGCAGCAATAATCTTTTCTATTAAAAATTTAGAAAGGACAAACACACCAAAAAAAGTAAATATCCTTAAAAAAAGAACCCCGTCTGTTTTTGAAACGTATCCTAAAGAGTGCAGCAATAATTGAATAAAAAAAGAAAATGAAATAACCTGAACGATAAACATGAGTATCGTGAAACCACTCATTAAATGAGAAGAGTCTTTATAGATTTTAATATATTTATCAGAAAGCAAAATTCTGAGAAATTCACTAAACCTTCCTTCAAATGCAGTTTTTGTAACAGCAATCAAAATAAAAGTAAAAACAAAAAGATAGGTTGCCCAATCTCTTGGTTCGATAATTCGAGGCTGTAATACAGTTTCTATCATAATTCCGACAAAATTACTAATTTTTTATTTGTTAAATTATTATAAATTATTAAGATAATGCTCTGATAAAAAGTTTATTTTTGCATCTCAGTTTGACGGCACTTACTATGAATGACGGTATTGTAATTATTCCAACGTATAATGAAATTGAAAATATTGAAAGCATCATCAGAGCGGTGTTTTCGTTACAAAAACAATTTCATATTTTGATTGTTGATGATAATTCTCCAGATAAAACTGCCGAAAAAGTACATCAATTGCAAGCCGAGTTTGAAGGCAAATTGTTTTTATCCGTGCGAATGAAAAAAGCGGGTCTTGGTACAGCTTATGTTCACGGTTTTAAATTGGCGCTGAAACACCATTACGAATATATTTTTGAAATGGATGCCGATTTTTCTCATAATCCATTCGATTTAGAAAAATTGCATGAAGCATGTCAAATAAATCATGCCGATTTAGCGATTGGATCGCGATATGTTACGGGTGTGAATGTTGTAAACTGGCCATTGAGTAGAGTTTTACTTTCTTATTTTGCTTCGGTATATGTACGAATGATAACCGGAATGAAAATTATGGATGCTACCGCTGGATTTATATGTTATCGTAAAGAAGCATTAGAGCAAATTAATTTAGATAAGATTAAATTCATTGGCTATGCTTTTCAGATTGAGATGAAATATAGAGCTTTTGCTAAAAATTTCAAGATTCAGGAGGTTCCGGTGATTTTTACCGATAGAACCAAAGGGCAATCAAAGATGAGTAGTTCTATAATTAAAGAAGCTATATTTGGAGTTATTTCATTACGATTTAAAAAGTTTTTAAACCAATTATAAAAGCAAAAATGAATACCATTTTAATTAAAAATGCTAAGATTGTAAACGAAGGGACCATTTTTGAAGGAGATGTGTTGATTGAAAACGAATATATTGTTGAAATTGCAGAGCGTATTAGTCCAAAATCATCAAGTTGTATAATTATAGATGCCGAAGGGAATTATCTTATTCCAGGTGCTATAGACGATCAAGTGCATTTTCGTGAACCCGGCTTAACACACAAAGGCGATATCGCGTCAGAAAGTGCCGCAGCCGTTGCGGGTGGAATTACTTCTTTTATTGAACAACCTAATACCGTTCCGAATGCCGTTACCCAAGAAATTTTAGAAGAGAAATATAAGATTGCCTCCAAAACTTCCTACGCCAATTATTCTTTTATGATGGGCGGAACCAATGATAATTTAGAGGAATTATTAAAAACGAATCCCAAAAATGTGGCTGGTATTAAACTGTTTCTTGGCTCTTCGACTGGTGATATGCTTGTAGACAGTTCAAAAGCTTTAGAAAAAATATTTTCTAACACCAAAATGTTGATAGCAGTTCATAGTGAAGATGAAACTACTGTGAAAGAAAATCTAGAAAGATATAAAATTCAGTTTGGTGATGACATACCTGTTAAATTTCATCCCGAAATAAGAAGTGTTGAAGCGTGTTATAAATCTACTGTTAGAGTTATAGAGTTAGCCAAAAAAACGGGAGCACGTTTGCATGTATTTCATCTTTCTACTGCAAAAGAGTTGGATTTATTCACCAATAAAATTCCGTTAGAAGAGAAGCAAATTACAGCTGAAGTTTGTATTCATCATCTTTGGTTTTCCGATGAAGATTATGCCACTAAAGGCAATCTGATTAAATGGAATCCTGCCGTGAAATCTTCTGATGACCGAAAAGCACTTTGGGAAGCATTATTAGACGACAGAATTGATGTTATTGCTACCGATCATGCACCACACACTTTAGAAGAAAAGCAACAAGTGTATACTAAAGCACCTTCTGGCGGACCGTTAGTTCAACATGCTGTAGTTGCTATGTTTGAAGCCAACCATCAAGGGAAAATATCAGTTGAAAAAATAGTTGAAAAGATGTGTCACAATCCGGCAAAAATTTTCAAAATTGAAAAACGTGGTTTTATCAAAGTAGGGTTTTATGCTGATTTGGTTATTGTAAATCCCACTTCACCATGGAATGTTAAGAAGGAAAATATACTAGCCAAATGTGGCTGGTCGCCATTTGATGGCTATAACTTTAAATCGAGAATTACACACACTTTTGTCAATGGGGAATTAGTGTACCATAATTTTAAAGTAAAAGATGTACGTGTTGGAAAGCGATTGCTTTTTGACAGAGAATAAATTAAAAATGAAAAAAGGTATACTCTTATTTTGTTGTACTCTACTGGTAATTAGTTGTGACAAATCTGCAGCTGAAAAGCCAAAGAACTTAATTGAAAAAGATACAATGATTGACATTTTATATGATATTTCATTGTTAGAAGCGATCAAGAGTCAGAATATTAATGGCGGTATTACTAGTAAAGCCGGAAGCGATTATATCTACAAAAAGTATAAAATTGATAGTTTGCAGTTTGTAAAAAGCAATAAATTTTATGCTTCAGACATTGAAGAATATAAAAAAATGTTTGAAAAAGTTAAAGAGAAACTTACGAAAGAAACTAACAAGATTAAAGGAGCAACAAATAAAAACGAACAGAGTGTGCCTTCAACTTCTTCTTCGCCACCCAATCAGGATGTACCTCAAGTGAACTAATTATTTGTGGAAAGAAGTTACCTCTTTAATCACGGAATCAATGCTTTGAAACTCATAATTCAAAGCATTTTTTATTTTTTGATTTGATATATTTTCAGTTGAATTTAGAGAAAGAGCACTAAATTTTGAAAGCTTTCTTTTGGTTTTAAAAACGGTAGCCAATATCCAATCTAACCGCCATGCTATATTTAACAACCAAGGTTTAGCTTCGAAAGTTGGTTTTTTGACCTGATAGTTTTCGGCTATTTCATAAATGATTTTTTTGAATGTACAATTTTCAGCAGTTACAATAAATCGTTCCCCAACTATGTCACTTTTCATTAATTGCATCATTAGTAAAACGACATCAGTCACGCCAACATAGGCAGAAGTTCCTTGGGTATAAAATGGAAATCCTTTTTTTATGGCTGAAAAAAACACACCGCTGCCTTGATTTAAGAAACCAGTTCCAAAAATGACACCCGGATTGACAATAACTACATTTAACCCTTCTTGTTGACCGCGCCAAACTTCTATTTCGGCACCATATTTAGAAATAGCATAATCACTGTGAGCCGCTTCCGGATTCCATTCAGATTCCTCGTCAATAGCAGTTGTATTGGGAGCTAAACTACCTAATGCTGCAATCGAACTGACATGACATAGTTTTTTTATTTTATGTTCGATACAAAAATTGACTATGTTGGCTGTGCCTTCAATGTTTACTTTTCGGAGTTTATCTTCGTCGTTTGGATCATAAGAAATCAAACCTGCGCAATGATAAACATAATCAACATTCTTGAATGCTATTTCTAAGGAAGGAACATCAATTATGTCGGCTTGAATCCATTCGATTCTCGAAAAAAATGATTCTTTTTGGTAGCTTTGAAAAAGTGATTTGGTTTTTTCGATGGATTTTGATTCTCTATACATAGCGCGAATAGTAGATTCACTTTCTGCCAAATGCAGCAGTAAATGTGCTCCGACCAAACCAGTTCCGCCTGTGACTAAAATCATGTGGTAAAGATAATAGATTACTCCGTCAGTTCGTTTCGCTCGAGTGTTAGATTTTTAGATAAGTAGATTTGAGAAAAAGTACGCCAAATTTTTTTCTTCTAGCCCTGATTGGAGTGGCATCTTTATACCTGTCAGGTTTTTAAAACCTGACAGGTATAAAATATAACGGAAAGCAGGAAAACGGATTACTGATAAATCCCGAGCCATTCGCTTCCAAAATTCTTAATTCTGCTTATATTTGCGGCAAATTTGTTTATAAAATGAAGAATCTTGTAGAAGAATTAAAATGGCGTGGTTTGTATCACGACAGTATGCCTGGAACGGAGGAGCAATTGCTTAAGGAAGCGACAACGGCGTATATTGGATTTGACCCAACGGCCGATTCGTTGCATATTGGAAGTATGGTTCAGATCATTTTATTGCTTCATTTGAAAAATTTTGGACACAAACCAATTGCTTTGGTTGGTGGCGCGACGGGAATGATTGGTGATCCTTCGGGCAAATCGGATGAGCGTAATTTGCTTAACGAAGAGCAGTTGGCAATAAATGTAGCCGGAATAAAAAGTGTGTTATCGCGCTTTTTAGATTTTAATCAAACGGGTTCGAATGCACCGATTATGGTGAATAACTATGATTGGATGAAGTCGTTTACTTTTATCGATTTTGCGCGTGAAGTTGGAAAGCGAATCACCGTTAATTATATGATGGCTAAGGATTCGGTTAAGAAGCGTTTGTCGGGCGAAGCAGGTGATGGAATGTCATTTACGGAGTTTACCTATCAATTGATTCAGGGTTATGACTTTTACCATTTACACAAACATTATAATTGCGTGTTGCAAATGGGCGGTTCTGACCAATGGGGAAACATTACAACGGGAACCGAATTGGTTCGACGCATGAATCCGAATACCGAGGCAAAAGCATTTGCGTTGACTACGCCATTAATTACCAAAGCGGATGGTTCTAAATTTGGAAAATCAGAAGGGGGTAATATTTGGTTGGATGCTGATAAGACTTCGGTATATAAGTTTTACCAGTTTTGGTTGAATACTTCGGATGAAGATTCGGAGAAGTACATTAAGATTTTCACCTTTTTAGATAAAGAAGTGATTGATGCTTTGATTGCGGAACATAAAGAAGCGGCTCATTTAAGAGTGTTGCAAAGAAGATTAGCTGAAGAAGTTACGATATTAGTACATGGTAGAGCAGAGTTAGACAAAGCCATTCAGGCCTCGAAGATTTTGTTCGGAAATGCTACCGCTGAAGATTTGAAACAATTGGATGAAGCGACATTTTTAGAAGTTTTTGATGGTGTTCCTCAGGCGGAGATTTCTAGAAGTGACATCGATGCCGGAATTACTATTGTTGACGTACTGAATGAAAAATCAGGATTTTTTAAATCGAATGGAGAGGCGAGACGTGCTTTAGCAGCCAATTCGATTTCGGTCAATAAAGAAAAAGTAACCGAAGAATTTCAATTGACTTCAAGCAACTTGATTAATAATCAATTTGTTTTGTTGCAAAGCGGAAAGAAAAATTATTTTGTGATTCGAATTAAATAACCATCAAATTACACCCACGAATATCCGAATTATCAAAACGCCCCAATATTTCGAAAGCGTTGTTGGGGTATTTTTTGCCTAAATCTTGAGTAGCAATAAAGGAACACGAATTGAGATTAGCCAAATCAATCACGTTAACACCACCTGTTTTGCCGTAATCAACATAAGTCAACGCATCTTCTGTGTCGCGGATAAGAATGTGCATCCATGCTGGACATTCGAATATTCCGTTACCCAATGAATACGCTTGAGACAACAGTTCGGTCATGCCATATTCAGAATGGATACTTTGCACGCCAAAACCGTTGCACAATAATTCATGTAATTCTTCCCGTATCATTTCTTTGCGTTTGCCTTTCATGCCACCCGTTTCCATGATGATGGTATTTTTTAATTGGAATTTCTGCTGTTCAACCAAATCCAACAAAGCATAGGTAACGCCAATTAAGATTACATTTTGACCAGCATTATCCAATTCAATAAGTTTGGCAATCAACTCGTCATAATTGTTTAGGTAAAAACCGCTGTGCTCATTATTGGAAAGTCCGATCAAATCCTTGACCATATAAATTAAGGAGGAACCACTGCGTTCTAGATAGGATGGAAGTAACGCTAAAACAACATAATCTTCGATGTTGCCATAAAACTTAGAGAAAGCATTGCGATAACTTTGTTCATATACTGAAATGTCAGTTACGAGATGTTTGCTCGTTATCATTCCGGTTGTGCCACTGCTAGTAAAGGTTTCTTGTATGGCATCTGTCGTAGAAACAACGTTATGGCTTTTGAAAAACTGAATGGGTAAAAACGGAATTTGTTGTATAGATTTTACTTTTTGAATATCTGTATTCATAAAATCACAAAACTCTTTATAGACAAGGTTGTTTTCGTATTGAAAACGAAAAACCTTCAACGCCATTTTTTCAAATTGCTTGTGAGAGGAAATGGTGAATAGGTCTTGTGGATTTATCAAAGCGTAATTTTTGGCAAAAGTAATGAAAATAAAAAAGCCCTAACTTTCGTTAGAGCTTTTTGATAAAAGTATACAATCAATTATTTGATAACTAATTTTCTTGAAGCCGTTTTTCCTTCTTCAGTAATGTTTACAATATAAACTCCAGTGCGTAAAGCACTTACATTAACCGCATTGTCAGCAGTAGTTGTGTTTAAAACTAGTTTTCCTAAAACATCATAAACAGCTACTGATTTAGTTGCATTAGCGCTAGTTTCGATGAATAATGTTCCGTTAGCAACTGGGTTTGGGTACATTTTTAAACCAGCAATGTTGTTGTTGCTTGTTCCTAATGTACCACCAGTAACTTCTGACCATGTAGTACCTATTCTTAACTCATCAACTGACATAGATGGAGTTTCAGTTGGACTATCTTGTCTTAAAATAAAGTTTGAAATAGATGCTAAATCTGTACCAGTATGAGTATCGGTAATTGTAGCAGCTGGTTGTGCTCCACCAATTGTAGGATTAATCCAAAGACTAACCGTATCATCTGATGCTACTGCACCAAAAGTATAAGCAACCACTACGAAGTATGTTGAACCGGTTGCTAAAGCGGTTGTATCATAGGTTGTATTTGCAGCGTTAGCAGTTCTTACTTCTATTCCTAAATTGAAAATTCCGTCATCAACTCTTTTGGTCCATAATGTTGCACCAAAAGTATTAGAATTTGAACCTAATGTAGCAAAATAACCACCGTTAGCATCTGTAACACCTGCCATTGTATTAACATTCATTATAAATGAATAGTAAACAGTACCAGTTGTTTGAGCCGTAAATGAAGTTGAGCAATCAATACCTTCAGCAGCAAAAATGGCATAACCAGTAGTTGAAGGGTTTAAACCAGGGTAAGCTGGTAATAAATTTCCACCAGCTACAATAATAGTATCACCAGTATTTACATTAGACCATTGTTGACTTGCCCCTAAAGAACTCGCTTCAGCATAAGCAAATGGCTCATAATAAGGCAATGGATTAATTGGTTTGCATTCAGGAGCTGTTACGTTAGCTTGATAAGTACAAGCTCCACTTACGATATTTACAGTAATATTTGTTCCTTCTGCAACACCATTAATAAGAATTGTTCCAGCTGCAACAGTAGCTGGATTGTCGCCAGCAACAGTACCAGCGGTTGGTGTAATTGTATAACTACCAGATCCTCCACCTGTGTAGGTTATTGATGTTGTATAAGTGTCAATTCCCTGAGTAACATCATTACATAACGTAGTTGGATTTCCTAAAACTAAAGTACATGAAGCATTAAAGTTGAATACTTTAACATCGTCAACTCTGTATTGAACCGTTGAAGTTGATTTAAAACGAATTGAAAGTGTTGATGAAGATGGAATTCCTGATGTGATTGTAGCTAAAGTCCAATTTGTTCCGGTTGGAGTATATGTTAAAGGAGTCCAATTTGTAGCATCTGTACTCACATCTACCAATAATACATTTGTAACAGCAGTTGGGGTGTTAACTCCAAATGATAGCCTTAAACCTGAAGTGTTAAATGCAGCAGTATTGATTCCGTCTATTTGAAAAAATTCGTCAACAGCATTTATAAGTACGTTACCGCCACCTGAAGCACCACTATAACCAGAAGAAACTAAAGTGTTTCTTATGTCTGCAGTACCAGAATAAATGATTGGCGTAGTGTTTTGAAACACGTTAGCTGCAATTGTTGTTTGCCCAGAGGGTGTTCCCATGTTTTCTGAGTAAATAGTTTGCCCAAAAGAGGTAAAACTAACTACTAGCAATAATAAAGAGTAAATTTTTTTCATTTTTTTAAATTTAATTAGCCCACAAAGATAAGCACAAATTTCCTTTGCAAAAAAAAAGAATGTAAAAAAATGATGAATTGTATGTTAATTTTCAGAAAGTTTAACTATCTGACAATTAGTTTTCTAGTAGCGGTAGTGTCGCCTTCGGTAATTTTGATAATATATACTCCAGGAGGAATCGAAGTGATGTTTAGTTCTCGAGAAGAAATGGTCGTTTGTAATACTTTTTTTCCCAACACATCGAAAATTAATACTTCTTTGTCTAAGCTCGTTTTAGAAGTAATGTAAATCTTACCATTACTTACTGGGTTAGGATAAAATCCTAAAATTTCTCCTTGCGGTTTAACGTCTTGGGCAAACCCAGTAAACGAAAAAGCAAGAAAAAATAGAATAATATAAAAGTAATTTTTTACCATGACTTCAATTTGGTTGATACAAATATATAAAAAACATTTCAAATAGTATACCAAAAAAAAATATCCCGAGTTTTTCGGGATATTTTTAATATTTTCAATAGGATTTATTATAAACCAATAGTCCAACCTGTAGCCCATGATGGAGCTGCATTTCCATTTCCAGCACCAGTAGCAGTAGTAGTTTCTGTAATAACCGCAGATACATCGGCACTAACTCCTGTTGTTGCCGGAGCAACTGCTGTTGTTCTTCCTGTTGTTTTACGATTGACATCTGTAAAGGTTACATTATTACCTTTTAAAGAAGTACCAACACCAGCAATGGTTTCGTCATGCTCAACATCAAATCCATCAGCCCATCCGCTTACTACAACATTATTTAAAATACCTCTTGTTCCTCTTCTTAATTTTAGTCCGTCATTTTCAGGATACGTTGCAGAGGCTGCAGTACTTCCAGGACCAACTAAAGTTACATTGTTGATGGTTGGGTTAGATAATGGCGTGTTAGCAAAACCTAGTTCAAAGTTATCTGCTTCAATTCCTCTATTTCCTTTTCCGAAAGAAATTTTCCCATACCAATTCGTATTAGTTCCATTCCAACCTTCTGTCCAGTCAAATTGATCATCTTCGTTTCCAAATGCTACTAAATTAGAAGTATTTACAGTTCCGCCAAAAAATTCAAATCCGTCATCAGCACCATGAAATGTTTGAACAAACTCAACAGTAGTTCCTGAGCCAACTCCAAATAATGACAACCCATTAAATTCTTTTTCGCTATTAAAAGCTGCACCACAATACTCAAGTCTTAAATAACGAATTGAACCTGAATTATCTGCTGCTGTTGTTCCGCCATAGGTTAACTCAGCCACTTCTGATTGTGCTGTTGATGCACCACCAGTAACTCTGTTAATTGGAGCTTTACCACAAATTACTAATCCACCCCAGTCACCAGGAGCTTTAACAGCTAAACCACTAGTCATAACCACTGGATTTGATGCCGTTCCGTTGATGTTAATTTTTCCACCTTGTGCTACAGCAATAAAAGAAGCTGTACCTCCAACACCTTCTATTCTAGTTCCTGCAGGAATAGTTAGAGTGGCACCAGTATTCACTTGTAATCTACCGGTTAATTTATATACCGTACCAGCATTTAAAATAACTTCTCCGTCGTTGATTTGTCCTTTAAAGTCAAGTGGATTTACTTCAAACGTTGAGCTTGGACTATTATTGTCATCACTTGAACAGCTTGTTAAGAAACTAGCAGAAATTGCTATGATTCCAAAAAATTTTAAAATTGAATTTTTCATTTTGTTAGTTGTTTATTTATAGTTTACTACTGCAAATATCTAATCTAATCCCTCTACTAAAGTTAACTAAACATCAAAGTTAGATTAACAAATGCTTTATTTAATATTAATTAAATGTTATCTATGTTACCAAATAAAAAAGCGGTCATTTTTGACCGCTTTGTATATATCGTTGTATTTTTTTTAAAATTGATAGTTAAGATTTAAACTAAAGGTCATCCCTTTTTTATAGGATAACATTTTAACATCGCCATTCGAGTTTTCTTGAGTTCTTTCGATTTTAGGATCTAATAAATTTCTTGCAATTAAAGATAAACCTAAGTTTTTATTTATCTTTAATCGGTTAATCATATCTAATGTGCCCACTGCTTTGTCAACAAGATTACCATTTCCATTGGTTCCAATGGCATTTATTCTATCAGAGAAATAGGTAAAAGCCAAAGTAGAGGTTAATGAAGTGTTTTTATCATTCCATTCTTTAAAATAAGTCACATCTGCATTAATTAACAAGTCTGAAGCTCCAGTAAAGGCGCTTTTAGTATCGGTAAAAGCAACATTATAATTGGTTTCTCTTTGAATTTTTTCGGCATCAAGTTCTTGAGTAGTGTATAAATAAGATACATTTAAGCCCGATGATATTTTTGCTCCATTATCTTGACTAAAAATATTTTTTCTAATTTCAAGTTCAGCACCAGTAGCATAACCTGTATCTCCTGTATTTACGAATGATACGTCATTGGTAGAAGAAGCAATCGTAATTTCGTTGATTGGATTTTGAATGTATTTTCCAAAGGCAGTAACCGAAATAACTTCATCAGATTTTGGAAAAAATTCCCATTTTAAATCTAGATTGTAATCATCTGATTCGTATAAATCGGGATTACCAATTTTTACCTGAAGTACTTCTTCGTAAAGAAACAAAGCTCTTTCTTTAAATTGCGGTAAGGTATACGTTTTGCTTGCACCCAATCTAAGATTTTGTTTTTCGTTTAATTCATATTTCATGATTAAACTTGGTAAAAATGCCGTTTTTTCTAGTTTATCTTTTCCAACATCGCCTAATTGCGTGTTCCAATTTACATCTTGACTAATTTGTTCTGTTCTAAATCCAAGAACTGTAGTTAGTTTTTTAAATTTATATTCCGTATTAATATATCCTGCGTTAATTAATAATTCACCTTCATAGGATTGCGGTGTAGTAGCATTAGGGACTTGAGAATTTCCTCTAAACGTTGTGATTTCAAAAGCGCCATTTGCAAAGTTTTGTGGGTTATAAAACAAGTCAAGATTGTTTGGGTCAACAACTGTTGTTTCAAATCCTTGATTCGCTCTAAAATTAAATTGATTGGCCAATAAGGTTCTGTTTTTTACTCTTAAATTATAACCAGCGGTAACTTTACCTAAATAATCACCTTCATTATTTTTTTTGAATTTATAATCTACACTTGCTTTAGCAGCGATTTCATCTTCGGTTATGTTTTGAAAATAACGATGATTGTCTGGTCTTGATATATTTGAAAGGATGTACCCATTGGTTTCTTTTCTGAAAATATTTTGAACTCTATCCGGTTGATCACTCTCAACAGTGTTATATGAAACACCCCAATTGGCTGTAATTTTTTCTCCAAATTTATGCTCTCCTAATAATTGATTGATCATTAATTGATTTCTTTCATAAAAGAATCGACGTAACAACCCATTGCCATCATTAGCAATATCTACAATAAAACCTTCATATTCTTCTTTTGATTGGCTAGAGGTATTAATGAATATCGTATTAAAGTTAATTTTATTATTGGTGTTGATTTTGTATGCTGCATTACCCATAATGGTAGTGTTTGTGGTAAAGCTATTTTGCCTAAAATCTGAAAAATCTTTATTGGCAACCCCAAGGCCATTAACACTTCCTTTAGCAGAACCATCAGTTATAGCATTAAATTCATTACTATAATTTGCTGTACCAAAAAGGCTTAGTTTCCCTTCATTTCCTATAGCATAAGACGAGCCAGCCGAAATTCCAATACTTCCAGCATAAGGTGTTTTGTTTTCTAGTTTTAAAGTTTCAAAATTATAAGCACCAAGCGGATTATTTGGTTGAGAAGTAGTACTAAATCCAGTAATGTCTTGTCCTTTTTGTAAAGAGAATTCATCTAAACCAGTAGCATTAGTATTTGCTTTTGATCCAATATCAATCTTTACAAATCCTTTCCCTTTATAATCTTTAGAAACCACATCTACATTTCCTCCTGCAAAATCTCCGTAAAGTTTACTTCCATACACCTTATCAATACCAACCGATTCTACTATATCAGTACTGAAAATATCTAAATTAATGTTCTTTTTTTCAGGATTATTAGAAGGTACAGGTAATCCATTTATAGTTGTAGCGTTGTAGCGATCACCTAATCCACGAACAAAAATATTTCCAGTTCCTTCTTGTTTAGTTATACCAGTGGTTTTTGTGACAGCAGCAGCAACATCACTAACTCCTTTTCTTGACATTTCCTGAGCTCCAATACTTTGTTTAATTTCAACTGCTTTTTTTTGCTCAGCTAATAATGCAGTTTCTTTTTCTCTACTCACCGTATTTTGTATCACAACATCTTTCAATTGATAGCTGCCTGAACCCAGTGCCTTATTTATAGTTACCGTTTCACCTGCTTTTACTTCCACTTTTTCTTCTATGGTTTCGTATCCTAAAAAGCTAAACTGAATAGTATAGGTTCCTGCTTCAACTGAAATAGAATATTTTCCTTTTTCATCAGTAGTAACCCCAATTGTTGTTCCTTTTATGACAACATTAGCAAATGGTAAAGGGTCATTATTTAAATCTTTATCAGTTAAGTTTCCTGTGATTGTTCCTTTGTTTTGAGCAAAACTCAATACAGTAATAAATAAAAAAGCAACAAATAATTTAAGTTTCATTTTGTCTCGTTTAATTTTGGTGCAAAGAAACCATTACTATGTAAAGAGCGTGTTACTTCATTATTACCATTTTGTTCCTTTATCGTTACCAAAATGTTAATAAATTAAATAACAGTTAAGTCCTATTTTAAAAAACAATTCATTTTGTATTATCTTTACATTTACATCCACAAAACAATTGTGTCCACTTATGAAAAAAAAAGACATCAAAATTTTATTAGTAGATGATGAGCAAGATATCCTCGAAATTGTAGGGTATAATCTTTCTCAAGAAGGGTATCAAATTGTAACTGCTTCCAATGGTAAAGAAGCTATAGTAAAAGCTAAAAAAGAATTACCACATCTTATTATTATGGATGTGATGATGCCCGAAATGGATGGAATGGAAGCCTGTGAAAACATTCGAAAAATGCCAGAGTTGAATAATGTTATCATTGCTTTTTTGACGGCAAGAAACGAAGACTATTCACAAGTTGCTGGGTTTGATGCTGGTGCCGATGATTATATTACAAAACCCATCAAGCCAAAATTGTTGGTAAGCAAAGTAAAAGCATTACTTCGTCGTTTAAAAAGTGATGAGCACGCTTCGGAAACACTTAATGTTGGCGGAATTGAAATTAACAGAGAAGAATATAAAATAGTTAAAGACAATAAAGAAATCGTATTGCCACGTAAAGAATTTGAACTGTTCTATCTCTTAGCTTCCAAACCTGGTAAAGTTTTCAAACGAGAAGAAATTTTGGATAAAGTTTGGGGCAATGAAGTCATTGTAGGTGGTAGAACTATTGATGTGCATATCAGAAAACTACGTGAAAAAATTGGAGATGATTTATTTAAAACCATCAAAGGAGTTGGCTATAAATTAGAAGTATAAATGAAAATAAAATTTAAGAAAACCTATAGGTTTGCTTTAGTTTCAACGGCTTACATAACTTTTTTCTCTACAGGTTTTCTTGCAATTTTGTTGTGGTTTTTTAATGAATTCTCTATACCAATTGTATTTGTTTTTGCAATATCTATTGCAGTTTTTTCATTCTTTGTAATTCAATATCGAGTTGAACGATTTATTTATCGTAGAGTGAAGAAAATCTACGACGATGTCTCATTGCTTGAATCAACTTCATTTCGAAGTCAACCTATTACTACCGATATGGAAACGTTAACCAAGCAGGTTAAAAAGTTTGCCACTGATAAAAAACTCGAAATAGAAACGCTAAAAGTCCGTGAAGAATACAGAAGAGAATTTCTTGGCAATGTTTCACACGAACTTAAAACACCACTTTTTACCGTACAAGGGTATCTTTCAACATTATTAGATGGCGCCATCAATGATAAAAATGTGCGAAAAAAATACTTAGAGCGTGCCGAAAAAGGTGTAGAAAGACTTATTTATATTGTTGAAGATTTAGACATGATTTCTAAACTCGAAATGGGTGATGTGAATTTAGAACTATCGAGATTTAATATCATTGATTTGATTCAAAGTGTTTTCGATTTACTAGAAATGACAGCCGACAAAAAAAATATTATCCTCATGTTTGACCGTCGTTATAGCCGAACTATTCCTGTTTTTGCCGACCAAGAAAAAATTCAACAAGTCCTTTCTAATTTAATAATGAATTCTATTAAATACGGAAAAGAAAATGGGACTACTGAAATTACGGTGGAAGATTTAGTAGATGATAAAATAATTGTTAGGATTAGGGATAACGGTGAAGGTATTGAAAAACAAAATATCCCGAGACTTTTTGAACGCTTTTTTAGAGTAGATAAAAGTGGTGCGCGAAGTGAAGGCGGTTCTGGCCTAGGTCTATCTATCGTAAAACATATTATCGAAGCTCACGGAGAAAAAATCTATATTGAAAGTGAATTCGGAAAAGGTTCTGAATTCTCATTCACCCTCGAAAAGAATGAATAATTGCTTCCAATGAATTTTTTGTTCTAATTGAGGTAATCCTTGATATAATTTAGCATCTTTCAAATCAGCAATTTCAAAATTATCCTGCTTTGCATAAGGCGCTAATCCATTTCTTTTAAATCGTTTGGCTAAATATTCTTGTTCAAATTGACCTGGTGTTGGAATAAAAAAGGCTTTTTTACCAAGTTTAGCCAAATCCATTACAGTAGTATAACCCGAACGGCAAAGCACCATAGAACTTTCGTTATAGGCAGTTTCAATTTGATCAGAGGTCATAAAATTGTAATAGGTTACATTTCCATCTTGATTTATTTTTTGCTCCGATTCTAAAACTCCTTTAATAAAAATAACTTTACCCTCGAAGGTTTTGATTTCCTTTTTGATTTTTTCTTCCAAATAGGTTCTTTGTGGTTCGGGGCCTGATAGGATTACCATTAAATCATATTGAATTGGAAGGGTTTTTTTCTCCAATCGGCTTAACGGTCCAATATAAGTTAAGTTTAATTTATTTTTCTTCAAGTGACCAAGTTTACCGGTCAGATTAGGCATTCTTTCAATATCGGGAACCCAGCATTCTGTAAATTTTTTGATAAAATGCTGGTGTAGTTTACTCGAAATCCAAGTTGTTTTTCCGGACAAAACATTCAATTGATGCGTAATAAAAACACTCGGAATATTTTTGTTATACACCCCCAAACGATTATCGGATATGATTCCGTACAAGTTATATTCTGTAATCCATTTTTTGACGATTTTTTTTTCGGTAAAAATGGCATCAATCATATTTGGACTATTTTTTATCAGTTTCCATTTAAAATCACTGCCGTTTTTGGCATATTCTATTTCATAAGAGGGTAATGATAATGATAAAAGATGTGGAAATTCTTTTTGAAGGATTTGCAAGGCGACACCATCAGAAGCTAAAATGGGGGTAAATCCATTTTTTTCTAATTCCCTAATTATCGGAATACAACGTGTAGCGTGACCCAAACCCCAATTTAATGGTGCAACGAGTATATTTTTTATGGAATTTTTCAAGTAACGAATTTACGGTTTTAACTTTGCAAAGTAAAAAAGATTTTGGATAGGGTATATTTCCTTAATTTTACCAAAAAATTAAGTTTGTGGGAAGTAAGAATAAATTAAAACGCTTTAAGGAAAATGAAACTTTTGAAAACGTTTTTCAACCAACAAGAGAAGAAGTTGTAAACGGAGAGTTTCCTCTAAAAGGCAAATGGAATAGCGATTTTTTCAAAAATGGCAATCCAATTATTATAGAACTAGGTTGCGGAAAAGGCGAATATTCTGTTGGATTAGCCGAAAGGTATCCCGATAAAAATTTTGTTGGAATTGATATTAAAGGTGCTCGATTTTGGCGTGGGGCAAAAACAGCTGTCGAGGACGGAATACGTAATGTGGCATTTGTAAGAACCCAAATTGAATTAATCAATTTTATCTTTACGGAAAATGAAGTAGATGAAATTTGGATTACGTTTCCCGATCCACAAATTAAATATAAGCGTACCAAGCACCGAATGACTAATTCAGAATTCCTGCAGTTGTATAAAAAAATATTGAAGACAAATGGTATCGTAAACCTAAAAACCGATAGCGAGTTTATGCACGGATATACATTGGGATTATTGCATGGTGAAGGACACGAAGTGTTGTACTCTAACCATAATGTCTATAAAAATGAAGGTGCACCAAATGAAGTAACGGCAATTCAGACTTTTTATGAAAATCAATATTTGGAAATCAACAAAGCAATTACGTATATTCGCTTTAAAATCAAATAGATGACTTATTTTTTGCCTCTTGTATTGGGTTTTTTCATTGCTTTTTTGGCGGTTATTCCTCCGGGTTTAATCAATATGACTGCAGCAAAAGTGAGTACACAAGAAGGTAAAAATGAGGCCTTACGGTTTGCTTTTGGTGCTTCTATAATCATATTTTTTCAAACATTTATCGCAGTACTATTTGCTCGTTTTATAAATAATCATAACGAGATAGTGACTACGCTTCAGGAAATTGGAATTTTTATATTCACGATTCTTAGTCTCTATTTTTTCTTTATTGCCAAAAAACCCAAAAAAATCAAAGCCGATTCAAAAGTAAAAGTAAAATCCAATCGTTTTCTTTTAGGATTGCTTTTATCAACGCTCAATTTATTGCCGATACCATTTTATGTTTTTGCAAGCATGAGTTTACAAGCATCAGGTTATTTTAGCTTTGATAAAATTCCAGTATCTTGTTTTGTTAGCGGTGTAGTTCTTGGATCTTTCTCTGTTTTTTATATCTATATTATGGCTTTCAAAAAAATTGAAAGGAAGACCGAATTTCTAATGAGAAATATCAATTTAATTATTGGATCGGTGACTACTTTTATGGCTATAGTTACTCTTATTAAATTATTGTATAAATAATGGAAGCCAATTTTTTCGAACGCGTTTATACTCTAGTCAAGCAAATTCCAGAAGGGAAAGTTACTTCTTACGGTGCCATTGCCAAAGCGCTAGGTACTGCAAAATCTGCCCGAATGGTTGGTTGGGCAATGAATGCTTCTCATACTATAGATAGTGTTCCTGCTCACAGAGTGGTTAATAGGAAAGGATTACTTACGGGGAAACACCACTTTGACGGAACCACTTTGATGCAACAATTGTTGGAAAACGAAGGTGTCAAGGTTGTGAATAATCAAATTGTAGATTTCGATAAGCATTTTTGGCAACCCAAACTTGAAATCTAAACAAATTTATTTTACCTAAAATATTTTCAACTCTTCAAAAATCTATAATTTAATTCACTTTTTTCTTTGTATTCTATACTTTGTTAAAAGCAAGATTATAGCTATTGTGATTTAATTGGATATAAAAAACAAATTGCCTAAATCGGTGTGAATTATAGATTTTCCTATCAATCTATAATTCTGAAGTGCTAGATAATGAACAATGGCTGAATCTAAATCTTCTTTTAATGGGATATCGGATTCGATAATAATAATCTTTGGTCTGTATTTTTTCCAATCATTGGTTTTAAGCACTTCTAAATCAAGTCCTTCTACATCAATATCAAAAAAATCTAAACGATCATTTTCCTTCAAATTTTTATCTAAAACTTCCTTTAACGAAACAAGCGGGATTTTAATTTTTTTAAGTAGTGGGGAATGCTCTTTGTATTTTTCGTAAAAATCTTCGCTAAAGGTATTCATTGAACTTTCTTTAAACATAAAATAATCCAAAGATTCACTCGAAGCACCTATTCCAGCATTGATAAAATGGTCTTTCGGACGAATTTTTTTATATAAATCGATTAATTCTGGATTTGGATCGATGCAAATACCTTTCCAATTTCTTAAATAGAAAAAATAGGTGTTTGATGCTTCTTTTGGATGCCAACAACCTATGTCTACATAGGTGCCCGGTGTTTTCTCATTTATTAATTTCATGAGTTGAATATCGTCTCCCGATCTAGCAAAACTAATATTGGGTTTTTTTGCGAGATATCTTTTTAATTTATCTATCATTTGGTTGTATACTTATTGTTGGTTTAGCTTTAATAAATAGCAAATCTTTACTATCTATTTTACAATTTTGATTTTAATAGTTCTTTATCAAAATTGCATTAATTAAAATAAATTATCATTTTTTTAATTTTAATTTAATATTAATTTTTTGATTTTTATTTGAATTAATAAATAGGGGATTTTTCCAATTAACTTTTTTTACTTTTCAAAAAAATATTTTGATAAAGTTGGTATGAAAGAACTTTTGGCAAACAGAATTTCTTTTAGAACGTTAATATTCTAAAGAAGTATTTTAAGTTTTTAAGAGCTTTTGATGTATAGGATAGTTTGTTTTTTTCAATTTTTCTGATGATTTAAGCATAACCTTCAGTTGAGTTTTTACAAATACTTTTCCTTTAGATAAGAGACATTAGTTTGCATTAATGGTTTAGAAAAGTACTCTGAGACAAAACTATTACTGGTTGCTCTCTTAATATCGTCTGGATTAATTGATGAACTCAAAATAATAATTTTATATTCGAATTTTAGTGCATGATGTATATTTTCGAAATGTTCTAAAAATCCCCATCCATCCATTACTGGCATATTAAGGTCTAGAAAAATGATAGCTAAATCGTCTTCTTTCTGTGTAACATTCAAAGATATGAGCTCGCTAATTGCTGAGGCACCATTATGCGCTGTAATTATAGTTTCACCCAACGCCAATTTGTTTAATAATCTTTTATGAAAAAAGTTGATAGCAAGATCATCATCAACTAATAAAATTGTACTTATTCTCTTTGCCATATTATATGTTTTTAGAGATTGTAAAATTAAAGACACTACCAGATCCTTCAATTGATTCGGCCCATATGTTGCCATTATGAATCTCAACTATTTTCTTGCAGTGGGCTAGACCAATACCATGACCACTATATTTTTCCTCTTGGTGTAATCGCTTAAAAATCATGAATATTTCTTCTAAATTTTTATCATTAATTCCAATTCCATTATCCGCTACTCTAAAAAGCCAATCTACTTCTCTTTCTAGGCAAGAAATTTTAATTTTTGGTAGAATTTCTTTTTCGGTAAATTTTATGGCATTACTAATCAAATTTTGAAAGAGAATCTTGATAAATGTCGGGTAGCAGGCCAATGATGGTAGTTTTTCAGAAACAATAACCGCTTCACTTTTACGAATTGTAAAACTTAAATCATCCTTTACATCTTCAATTAAAACATTAAAATCGTAGAGATCTAAGACTTCTTTTTTGTTAATTCTATTGTATTCCATCAATCCAGAAATTAAGGAGCGCATTCTATTAGCCGATTTGTTGATAAATCGAATAAATATTTTACCTTCTTCATCTAGTACTTCATGGTATTCCTCTTCTAATAATTGAGAGAAACTAATGAGCGTGAGTAATGGCTCCTGCAAATCATGAGATGCAATTTGTGTAAAGCGTTCCAATTCTTGATTTTTGTTTGTCAAGATTGTATTTTGTAATTCTAGTTGATGCTGGGTTTCTTTTAACGTGGTTACGTCTGTACCATAACCAAGCATATATATAAATTCATCGTTATTATAAATAGGATAAAACTTCCTATAGATATAGGTTTTCTTATCTGCCTTGTTAATTTGATCCGTCCATCCTACACTTTCTTTAGTTTCTTTAGCTTGCATGAAATACCTACGACGTTCTTCCGCCATATTGGTATCTATCCCTTTAAGTTGGCAGTAATCAAAATCATTTTTCCCAATCATCCAATCTCTGATTTCATTATTTGCAATTCCATTTGAATTAATGAATTGATAATTATGATTTTCATCAAATACTGCAATGTCAGCCGGTAAATTATAGAGAATAAAATCTTTAAATTGTCTATTGTTAATCAGCTCTTCCTCATTTATTTTTTGTTCATTGATATTTATAATGATGCCATTTAATAAAATCAAATCCTTTTTTCGAGTAACGGTGGCGTTGGTCTCGAACCAAATTACGTTGTCTCTATATAAAAATCTTCCAATAAAATTTAATTCTGAATTATTTTTTTTGATTTCATTTATACTAGTAATGAGTCGCAGAAAATCATCTGGATGCAATTTAATTTCTGAATTCCACTTTACATCATCTATTTCAATTTCAAAATCAAATATTTTTTGAAAATTATT
>CANHWG010000031.1 GCA_947464335.1 Flavobacteriaceae bacterium | reverse complement strand
TTCCGGAAAAATATTTTCAACAAAAGTGAATATCTCACACGATTGGATAAAAGCTACCGGTGTGCTTTTTCGACCAATTCCCATTACAAAAACGCCTTGTTCTCTGATTCTTTTTGCCAAACCAGTATAATCGCTGTCGCTTGAAACAATACAAAAACCATCGATGTTTCTTTCGTGTAAAATATCCATAGCATCGATAATTAAAGAGCTATCGGTTGAGTTTTTACCACTAGTATAGGCAAACTTTTGTATAGGATTGAAGGAATGTTGGTTTAGCGTTTCTTTCCAACCTTGCATTTGTGGAATGGTCCAGTCACCATAAATTCTACGAATAGTTGCTTTGCCATATTTAGCGACTTCTTCGAGCATTTCTTTTAATATTTTTGGTTGCGCATTATCGCCATCAATTAATATGGCTATGTTAAAATTTGATTTCATTTGTATATAAACGATTACTTAAATTAAGTACTTTAAGTATCAAAGGTACGTCTTTAATTTTTGCCAGCTTTTAAATGCTTACAAACCTATAACATCCTAACTATTTGTTTATTTTTGCCACTTATAAAATCATATTTAAAATGGCAAAGTGGCAAGAAAGAGCAGAGCTTTTGTTTAAAAAAGAAGGATTAAGTAATTTAAAAAATGCTAAAGTACTGGTAGTTGGACTTGGTGGAGTAGGATCGTTTGCGGCTGAATTCTTAGCTAGAGCTGGGGTCGGAACGATGACTATTGTTGACGGTGATGTTGTAGATATTACCAATATAAATAGACAATTACCTGCATTGCATTCCACTGTTGGAATGCCGAAAGTGCATGTGGTAGGCGATCGATTGTTGGATATTAATCCTGAATTAAATCTGATAAGAGTTGAAGAATTTCTTTCGCCAGAAAGAGCTTTTGAAATTGTTTCTCCCGATTTTGATTATGTTTTAGATTGTATTGATAGCGTTACACCGAAACTCAATTTGATTATTGCTTGTAAAAGGCAAAGGGTTAAAGTGATATCGAGTATGGGCGCAGGCGGAAAGATGGAAGCAGCCAAAGTAAAAGTGTCGTGTATCAGTAGTTCAACCAATTGTTTGTTAGCAAAAACAATACGAAAGCGATTGAAAGAACACAAAATTGATAAGCTAAAAGTAGTCTACTCCTCTGAAATTCAAGATGCGAGTAGTTTAAAAATGACAGACGGCACCAATTATAAAAGATCTTTCTACGGAACCAATAGTTACATGCCTTGTCTTTTTGGACTGTATGTTGCCGAAACAGTCATCCGACATTTATTAAAGAAAGACCCAATAGTGAATTGATATGATTAAAACGGTAATCTTTGACATGGATGGTGTAATTGTAGATACAGAACCCGTTCATCATTATGCATACAATCAACATTTTAAGCAACTTAATATCGAAGTAAGTCCCGAAATGTATGCTTCGTTTACGGGTAATTCAACCAAAAATATTTTTGAAAAGTTAAAAGCTCAATTTAATTTAACAGAGGATGTACAAACTTTGGTAGAAACTAAACGCATTCTTTTTAACGATGCTTTTGACAACAAAGAAGATTTGTATTTATTAAACGGAGTTGAGGATTTAATTATTGATTTACATAAAAACGGGATGCAATTAGTATTGGCGTCATCATCTGCTAAAGTAACAATAAATAGAATTTTTAATCGTTTCGGATTGCATAACTATTTTACTCATATTGTTTCGGGAGAAGATTTTCCAAAATCGAAACCCGATCCAGCCATTTTTATACATGCGGCCTATTTGTCAAAAACACCAATTGAAAACTGCATCGTAATTGAAGACAGTACAAACGGTATAAAAGCCGCTAAATCGGCCGGAATTTATTGCATTGGTTATGATAGTTTTCATTCCAAAATGCAAGATTACTCCTTAGCAGATAAGGTAATTAGTGATTTTAATGAATTGAGTTTTGACACTATAAAAAATATACACTAGCCAACCGCTTCTTTATATACTTTAAGACATTTTTCACGTGCTTCTTTGTGATCTACTATAGGTTTAGGATACGAATCTGAGTTTAATTCTGGAATCCATTTTTTGATGTATGCCAAATCCTTATCAAATTTTTTGATTTGCTCAGTTGGATTGAATATTCTAAAGTAAGGAGCCGCATCAACTCCGCTACCAGCAGCCCATTGCCAGTTGCCCACATTGCTAGATTGTTCGTAATCGAGTAGTTTGGAAGCAAAATAGGTTTCTCCCCATCTCCAGTCGATTAATAAATGTTTACATAAAAAACTGGCTACTATCATCCGAACGCGGTTGTGCATATGACCAGTAGTATTCAGTTCGCGCATTCCAGCATCTACAAAGGGATACCCTGTTTTTCCTTCACACCATTTCGAAAACAATGCTAGGTTATTATCCCAATGGATGGCATCGTATTTTGGTCGGAAACTAGAATTTACGGTTTTGGGATAGTGCCATAGAATTTGCATAAAAAATTCGCGCCAAATTAATTCTTTAAAAAAAGTTTCATTATTGCTTTCTAATGCTTTAGAAACTATTCTTCGTATAGAAACTGTCCCAAATCGTAAGTATATCCCAAGATAAGAAGTTTTATTTACTGCGGGATAATTACGAGTAGCTTCATAATTATCAATCAAAGAATCTGAAATATCAAATGCACTTATTTTAATACTTGATGCTGAAAAACCAATATCATTTAAACCTAAAAAAGGATAAGAATGCAGTGTGATTTTTTCTAATAAACTTTCTGATTTATAGTGAATTAAATCGCTCTTTTTAAAGTTATATTTCCACTTATTTGAGTAGGGCGTATATACAACATATGGCGTGCCATCATCTTTAACCACTTCACTTTTCTCAAAGATTACTTGGTCTTTACTTGTTTTGAATTCGATGTTATGTTCTTTGAATAGTTGATTTAATTCTAAATCACGTTTTCTTGCATACGGTTCATAATCATGATTGGTAAATATGATTTGTATTTTATTTTCATGAATAAGTTTACTGAAGACTTCTTTTGGATTTCCATAAAAAACCGCTAACGATTTTCCAATAATTTGAAGTTGATATTGTATTTTTTCTAACTGTTGATGAATGAAAGTTACTCGAGCATCATTTTTGGATAATTGCGACAGAATAGTATCATCAAAAATAAAAATTGGCAATACTTCTTCACCACTTATTAGCGCATGATATAAACCTGTGTTATCCTCTAAACGTAAATCTCTTCTAAACCAAAATACATTCATAGTGTTTATTAAGAATTCACTAATAAAGTTGACATTCCGCCATCCACATTGTATACTTGTCCTGAAATCCAGGAGCTTTTATCATCCAAAAGGAAACTGGCCATCTGTGCGATGTCTTGTGTAGTACCTACTCGTTTTAAAGGATGACGCAAAGCTGATTTTTCTCTTTTCTCATCATTATTTAAAAATTTATCGGCTAAAGGTGTATCGGTTAAAGAAGGTGCAATGACATTGACTCTAATTTTTGGGGCATATTCAGCAGCTAAAGCTTTAGCAAATCCTTCTATTGCTCCTTTTGCGGCGGCAACACTGGTATGAAAAGGCATCCCCATTTTTACGGCAACTGTACTAAATAAAACAATACTCGATTGATTTGAAGCAGTTAATTGAGGTAAAATACTCTGAATCACTTTTACCATTGCAAAGAAATTAAGTTGCATATCACTTTCAAAAGTTTCTAGTTTTAAACCACGAAACGGTCGTAAATTTATAGTTCCTGGACAATACACTAAACCATCAATAACTTCAGGCAAACTGCTAGTATCAAAAGCATCAGTTGAGGCATCAAAAGGGATATGAGTCACTTTTAAATCTGATAAATTTTCGTTCGTTCTTGATGCAATAAAAATGTTATGGTCATTTTGTAATTCTTTTGCAATTTCATAACCAATGCCATATGAACCTCCAATTAATAGTATATTTTTCATGTTATTGTTCTTTAAATTCACCAAATAATTCAATTAGTATTTTTCTGCGGTATTCAAATATTTCTTTAAGTTTTGGTTTTACAATAAACGGATGCACTATTTGGCCTAGAATTCCCATTGGAACTTTATAGTCAACAATATCTTCCATTTCAACGCCACCGGGAATTTCTTTGATAAAATGTTTATGATGCCACAGCGCATAAGGACCAAAACGCTGTTCGTCTACAAAATATTGTCTATCGATAACATGCGTTATTTCGGTTACCCATTTGGTTGGAATTCCTAAAACAGGAGTAACAATATATTGAATAATTTGTCCAGGATACATGGGTCTATCGGCACCTGAAATTATTTTAAATCCCATATATTCGGGCGTAATTTTTTGAAGGTTTTTGGGGTCCGATAATAAATCCCATGCTTCATCAAGCGTGATGGGTAGTTTTTGTTTAGCATGCAAAGTATAGATCTTCATTTTTATATTTTTGGTAAAATTAGTGTTTTTGTTTAATCTTTTTAGTCAAAAGTAAAACAGATTATTACATTTATGTTATTTTTAACATTTAGGAAACTATACTAATTGTAAATTTGGTCAACTTAAAAAACAACTACTTTATGAAAAAAATTATTTTTGTATTAGCGTCAATTATTTCCTCTTATGTACTTAACTCTCAAGTAAAAACACCTCAGCCAAGTCCACGTTCAACCGTTACTCAAATTGTTGGATTAACCGATGTAACTATAGATTATTCGAGGCCAAGTGCTAAAGGGAGAGCTATTTTTGGTGACTTAGTGCCTTTTGGTAAACTATGGAGAACTGGTGCTAATTTGAATAGTACCGTTTCTTTTAGTGATGATGTTGTAATAAATGGAACCACCTTAAAGAAAGGTAAATATGCAATATTTGCAACCCCAAAAGCGGATATCTGGGAGGTTGTGTTTTATACTGATATTGAAAATTGGGGAACTCCAGAAGAGTGGAATGCCAATAAAGTAGCTGTAATGACTAATGTGGATGCAATTGCTTTAGGTAATAATGTAGAATCGTTAACTATGGGAATTAATAACTTAACAAATGATAGTGCGACCATAGATATTTCTTGGGAAAAAACTATGGCTTCAATTAAGTTTAACGTACCTACTCAAAAAGCTGCTATGGCAAGTATAGAAAAGACCTTAGCTGGACCAACAGCAGGTGATTATTTTTCATCAGCACAATACTTTTTTCAATCGAATGGCGATATGAACAAAGCTTTAGAATATATTAATAAAGCCATATCTATGACTAAACCTGGCGCTGATACTCCATTTTGGTATTTACGTCAAAAATCATTAATTCAAGGTAAACTTGGCGATAAAAATGGTGCAATTGAAACGGCAAAATTATCTATGGCCGGAGCAGAGAAAGCTAAAAATGATGATTATGTAAAAATGAACAGCGATAGTATTAAAGAATGGTCTAAAAAATAAACTCTTCTTTACTTCATCAAACCACGATTTCTAATATAGATATCGTGGTTTTTTTATATAGTTGTTGTCCTGTTTTTTCTAACTAAGGATTGCGCCACAATAGATAAAACTACGGTTAAGGTAGCTCCGATAAAATTCAACCACAAATAACCTAATTTTTCTTGTCCGTTTGGATAAATATGAATAGTAAAATAATAGATAAAAAAGATAGTGGTTTGGCTAATTACTGCACTGTAGAAAATGGCATTTGCTTTTACATATTTGATATAAAAACCAACTAAAAATACACCAAGAACGGTTCCGTAAAAAATGGATCCAACTATATTGACTAATTGAATTAAATTTTCAAACAAAGTGCCAATACAGGCAAAACCTATGGCAATTAAACCCCAAACGAGCGTGAAAAATTTGGTAGCATTCACAAAGTGTTTTTCTGATTTTTCTTGAGTTATATTTCGTTTGTAGATATCTATTGCCGTTGTAGAAGCTAATGCTGTTAATCCGGAAGCAGAAGAAGACATTGCTGCTGAAAGAATTACGGCTAACAAAAGACCGATTAAACCAGATGGTAAATAATTCAAAATAAAATAGATAAATACATAATCTTTATCATTGGTTTCTGCTTTTTCATCTACTTTACTGATAATGACTTTAGCTTCATCATGTAAGTCTTTTTCTTTTCCTGATAATGATATTAATTTTTGTCTCAAAATTTTATTGTCATATCCTTGGTTTAAATGATCTATGTATATCAGATTAAATTCTTTTTTCTCTTCGGATAATTGAGCTAACTTTTTTTCAAGTGTATGATATTCATCGGCATATTTAGATTTTTCAATAGCTTCTTTATTTACGGGATTAAAGTTAAGTGGCACTGGGTTAAATTGAAAGAATACAAATACCATCACGCCAGTAAGTAGAATAAAAAACTGCATAGGTACTTTTAGAAATCCATTCATGATTAATCCCATTTGACTCTCACGATCAGATTTGCCCGATAAATAGCGTCCAACTTGTGATTGATCGGTTCCAAAATAGGAAAGCATCAGAAAGAATCCACCAGTAATTCCGCTCCAAAATGTATATCTATTTTCGGGATCAAATGAAAAGTCTAGAATATTCATTTTGTCATTGGCACCTGCAATATGCATTGCGTTTGAAAACGTCATATCATTGGGTAATAAATGCAGTATTAGGAAAAAAGTAGTAAACATTCCAAGCATAATGATAAACATCTGTTGTTTTTGAGTGACGTTTACCGCTTTAGTACCACCGGCAAAAGTGTAGATTACGACCAATATTCCGATTATAATATTTAGCATTGTTAAATTCCATCCTAAGATAGAAGATAAAATAATGGAAGGAGCGTATATTGTTAAACCTGTTCCTAAACCTCGTTGAATAAGAAAAAGTATCGCTGTTAAGGATCTTGTTTTTAAATCAAATCGTTGTTCTAAATATTCATAAGCTGTAAAAACCTTTAGTTTATGATAAATTGGAATGAAAGTCATCGAAATTACTACCATTGCAATAGGTAATCCAAAATAGAACTGCACAAATCCCATTCCATCATGATACGCTTGTCCCGGTGTAGAAAGAAACGTTATGGCACTAGCTTGAGTAGCCATTACCGAAAGACCAACTGTCCACCATGGTGTTTCTTTGTTTCCCAATATATAATCTTCTACGTTTTTACTTCCTTTGGTTTTGTATACACCATAGAAAACAATAAATAAAAGCGTTACCGATAAAACAATCCAATCAAGTTGTTGCATAGTTTAGTAGAATAATTGCATTAATACAAAGAAAACTATAATGTATATAGTATTGATTACTAAAACCCAAGTGTAACTATTTTTCCAAGTGGTGGTTTTTTTATTCTCCATATTATTTTCCAAGTGCTATAATGTTTGCTAATAGTCTGAAAGCTCCCGAAACTCCTTCGGGTAATTCTCTAAAAAAACTTAAGCCCGTATAAATATAATTGCCTTTACCATATTTTGCTATTAGTAAGCTGCCATTTTTTGGTGTTTCTCCTTTGTCATTTGCCGAAAGAATAGGAGTGAAGGCAGGATCCCATTCGTTAGGATAATACAATCCTTGTTCTTGTTTCCATCCTTTGAAATCTTCAGTTGTGATTTTATTAGGATAATTTAATACAGCATGAGTTGGAGCTAAAAAACGAACTTCTGCACTTTCTTCAGTAACTCTGTCCCGTGAAATTTTTAAAGAAAAAGGAGCAATATTTTTGGTAACTAAATCATCTGTTGTGTTGTATTGTACAATCATTGTTTTACCATTTTTGACATAGTCTAATAATATATTTTGTTTAAATGCTAAAGTATTCAAAGTGTTGTATGCTCTAATACCTGTCATTACAACATCAAAACTTAATAGCCGCTCCGATGAAATTTCTTCGGGTTTGATTAGCTCAACTTCATATCCCATTTGTGTTAAACTTTTAGGAACTTCATCGCCAGCTCCCATGATATAGGCAATTTTCTCGTTTTTTGTTTTTATTTTTAAATGAATGGCTTTTGCCTCTACTGTTTTTAAAACCATTTGTTTATAGATATGAGGATAATTAATATCTACTTTATTTTGGTTAAACGGCTGCCCATCTATTGTCACAATACTTTTAATAATGATTTCGCTTATTTCTTTTGGTGGTTTTACGGTGAAAACAGCTAAAATTTCTTCTCCTTTTTTGTTAATCGTAAACGGTATTTCTGAAGGTAAAACACTCCAATTTGGAGGTAACTCTAATTTCACATTCCCATTGCAACTGTCTTTGCCCGATTTAACTTTAACCGATATTACTTTTTCTTTATCATTATTAAAAATATAAACTTTCTCGCTAAAAGAAGAAGTAATTGCGGGTACAATGTCTAATGGCTGATAGACTTCGCCTTTAACATCGTCGTTATATTTGTATACAACTTTCCTTTCAAATGATATTTCAGTTCCATCAATTTCTAGCCAAAAACCAACCATCGCATTTCTAATGACATCGGGTATACCTATTTCTTCTTGATTATCTACTTTATACATACCGTCTGTACCTTTTTTGTTTAACCAATAAGGATTGGTGTATTCAAAATTTTTGGGAAGATCAAGTGTAATGTTTTTAATAAACGGAATGTTGTTATTTAGCTCCACAGCTTTTTGTTCCTCATTATGATTGTAAACGGGCAATGCGCCTATGCCATTTAATTTGATTGGAATTGTACTTCTGTTAATAGCTTCTATTTTTATTTTTAGAGTGCTTCCGGGTGTTGCTTCCTGATTATCATTTGTGGCTTCTAGATATAACCCAGCACAAGCTGCAATTATGTTTTTTATCTCTTCTGATTTATTGTTTTTCCAGTGTTTATCTTCTAATTTATCGATTAGATTATACGCTTTAATTAATTTTGGAATTGAAGCAGCTGGATTTTTGAAATCAAAGTTTTTTTGAACTTCTGTAAGTAGTAATCCGATTTCATTTCCTCCTTTTACTCTATTCCAACTGGTGTCAATTCCATCAAAAATATTGGATTTATTTTTAGGTATATCTCCTTTTAAAAGCTCTAAATATTCATCTTCTTCACCTCTAGTTCCAGTAGAACCAAAACCTTGTGATTGATGTCTACTTCTACTTAACGCTGCAATTTCTTGATTAGATTTACCCAAAGATTGATAGTAGGTACCTATTTTTAACTTACTTAAATTTGTCTTATCTGCAGCATTAAATTTTTCCTTACTTCCGTAAAACCACCAAGAAGTATTAAAAAATAGACGCTTTGGTTGCCAGGTGTTAACAAATTGCAATTGGGTTGGAAAAATATTGGGTTGGTTGGCTTTGTCATAAGCTTCTATACTTAATATTGCAGATGCTGTGTGATGACCATGAGTAGTGCCAGGAGAACGATGATCAAACCGATTGATAATGACATCGGGTTGAAACTTACGAATTGTCCAAATGATGTCACTCAAAACTTGTTCTTTATCCCAAATCTGTAATGTTTCATCTGGATTTTTAGAGAAACCAAAATCGTTAGCACGAGAAAAGAATTGTTCGCCACCGTCAATTTTTCTTGCTTCGATGAGTTCTTGTGTGCGGATGACGCCGAGTAATTCTCTTAATTCAGAGCCAATCAGATTTTGACCGCCATCGCCTCGAGTTAGCGATAAATAACCTGTTCGAGCTTTTATATCATTAGATAAATAAGCAATCAATCTTGTGTTTTCATCATCTGGATGCGCTGCAATGTATAATACTGAGCCAAGAAAATTAAGTTTTTCAATTTGATTATAGATTTCAATTGCATTTGGTTTGGCTGGTAGTTGAGCCAATCCTTTTATACTTAGTAGGAATAATGATAGGAGTAAGAGATGCTTCATAGTATAGATGATGTCATTTTTCAAATATACTATTATTTGAATTGTTGTTTTTTTTATTTTTTAAATTCTTTAACAAAATGAAAAAGAATGCATAAAAAAAACCTCTTTTTTAAAAGAGGTTTTCTAACTAATTATAAACTTTAAAAAACAGGAATGAACTTAATTATTGGTAATAGTTTGATTTTGGAATCTACCTTTAGAATTGTAGGGATATAATTTTTTATGAGTTTCTAAATGTAAATAAGGCTCGTCTCCAACATAATCGGTAATAGAAACTCTTGCTTTATTGTACAATGAATATCCTCCATAATATTTTGGTAATTCTTCTGCTTCAATCCACTCGCCATTATCTTTGTATAAATATACTTTTTCATTAAGATCAAAATAAGCTTGAATGTTTGGAAAATAATAATACCTAATTTCTGTTGATTCATTGTCTAATGAATTTGGTCCATTAGATTTTGACTCTTGAGCATTACTGAAAGCGCAGGTGAGAAAAAGCATCAAGAGGATAACTTTATTTTTTGTTTTCATAATTTAATTGTTTTTAAGTTTGGGACATTAAAATGAAATTAATCATTTTATAAAACGGTTTAAAAATTATGAGGCAAATATAAACAATTATTTTTTAAAAAACATAGATAAAATACAAAAAAAATCGATAAAATACGTTTTTTTTATTAAATTATAAGTAAATAACTACATATGTTCTTTTGAAAACAATAATTTTAATCTGTAAATTCTTTATTGTTATGTTTATGCATTATAATAGAAATTCCTTTTTGTAGTAACAAATTATTGGGATACGTTATTCGTTCTCCATCTATTGTTTTTAAATAGATGTGAAATGCTTTTATATCTTCAATTTCAGCTTGAATAGGAAAATCTTTATCATGAACCTGAATAATGTCACCAATTCTAAACGGAAAAAAGAAAAATAAAATGACACCAGATGTTATGTTGCTTAAAATAGACCATTGAGCAAACATTGCAACTCCAACTACTGTTGTTACCGAAGACAATGTGATAAAAATATCTTTCTTTTGAACTCCCCAAATCACAATAACTCCAATTAAAGCCAAAAGATTTAATAAGATGTGAATATATTTAATAACCAAATTGGTTCTATGCTCCATAATGGAAGAAAGTGTAGCATACCTTCGAATGAATTTAGCTGAAAAAAATCTGAGGATAACAACTATAATCAATAGAATTATTGTGGCAAAAATTTCTTCGGTTAAATACGCAAAGTAGTTCATCCTTTTTAACTTAAAATTGGAACCTTTATTCAGATTCGGTTATTTTATTTTCATTTTCACTAATGGGTAGAATTGGTTCAATTGGATTTAGCTGTTCAGACTCATTAAATATTGTCTCTGTTGCAGCAGGGTTACTATAGTGATAACTTGGCAATTTTATTTTATGCCATTCTGTTGTTTTGGGTAAATCATCTCCAAATAAATATCCCCATGGTTCTAAGAAGTCAATTCGGTCAAAAATTACTTTGACTATTGCAATCATTGGAATGGCTAAAAACATACCAATAATTCCTCCTAAGACATTACCAATTATAATTCCAATGATAGAAACTAAAGCATTGATTCGTACTTTAGAGTTTACAAATAAGGGCACTAAAATATTATTGTCTATAAGTTGTACAATCACAGTAACTATAACAACCCCTAAAACTATCGACAAATCAGTTGAACCAGATAATGAAACAATTATACTTAAAACACCAGCAAACAAAATTCCTATATAGGGAACTAAATTTAAAATTCCAGTAATTATACCAAGTAAAATGAAATATTCAATTCCAATGAAATAGAATCCTAATGCAGTTAATACTGACACGGCAATCATTTCAAAGAGTAAACCTACAATATAACTTTGAACAGCATTTTTTATTTCAAACAAAACCTCTCGAAGTTTTTTGTGGTTTTCGGGCTTAACCAATTTTGCTAAAAAAGTGATAAAAAGGTTTTGATAAAATAAAAACAAAAATGTATATATTGGAATTACAGTTATGTTTAAAATAATATCGGCAAAAGAGGTTATTGTACTTCCAATTATTTGTTTACCAGAATCGAGATTGCTTTTTGTTGCTTCGGTAATTAATTGTATTTGCTCGTTTTTACTGATATGAAAATTATCTCGAATTAGTTGTTGAAAATGTTCAATGTGAAATAAAAAGTTATTTTTTATGTTCTCCCAATCGCTTGCCATATCTGCTATTTTTAAAGATATAAAATAGATAACACTAAAAAAAAGCATTCCAAATAAAGCTATGGTAAATACGGAAGCAATAAAATGCGGGAAACGAAGTTTTTTAATAAGAAAGTTAACTACTGGACGAAGCATTATTGCAAATAGTAACGACAGAAGTAACGGAGCAATAATTTCTTGACCAAAATAGAGCGTAACAAAAATGGCAATCAAACAAAGTAATATGCCTGTAAGTTTTATATAAAACGGGAACTTAATTGAATCAGACATTACATTTAGTTTTTAGTAAAGTTAAGGATTTTAGCTATTTTTCACATAAATATTGGTGTACTTTTTCTGTAGGCAATCCAACAACATTAGTATAGGAACCATCAATTCGAGTAATACCAATTAATCCGATCCATTCTTGAATACCATAAGCACCTGCTTTATCAAAGGGTTTATAGTTGTCTAAATAATATCTAATATTCTCATCAGACAGACTTGAAAAAGTAACTTTGGTAACTTCATAAATGGTTTCTGTTTGTTCAGTTGTTTTAAAACAAACCGAAGTTATCACCTCGTGAGTTTCATTTGACAAAGATTTCAGAATTGCAAAAGCATCGTTATAATCTTTTGGCTTACCTAAAGCTTTATTGTCAAGCCAAACTATAGTGTCGCTGGTTATTAATAGTTCCTTTTCTTTTAGCTCTTCTTTAAATGCGTTGGCTTTTAATTCTGCCAAATAATTAGTGATTTCAAATCCTCGAAGATGATCAGGATAAATTTCTTCAATGTCTTTTAAACGAATTTCAAAATCTAAATCCAAATCTTTGAAAAACTGTTGCCTTCTGGGAGAACCAGATGCTAAGAAGATTTTATATTCTTTGAACTTATCCTTTATCATTATAGTGTATGTTTAAAGTAATCACTAAAACCGATAATATTCCGAAGAAAATAATCCATTTTAAAACCTTACTTAACAAATGAAACTCTTCTTTAGTTTTGGCATTACTTATTTTTATTGTAAAGAAAATCATTGGAGCTACAACAAAAAGGAAACCGTAAATTACAGCCGCATAAAGTGCATTTTCCATTAAGTAGGTATTGATGTACCATAATAAAATTAATGTAGCAATGATTGCTAAACCCATAACAACTCTTGAAGTTTTTACTTTACCTATAGCAATTGCTAACGTGTTCATTCCTTGGTTATAATCGCCCTCAACATCTTCCATATCTTTAACTATTTCTCTTATTAAATTAATGAGGAATGCAAAAATCGCATAATCAATTAACATCGAAAACATGATCCCCATTTCGGCTCGATTTCCGTCATAGGTCGCAGGTAATAAATCAAACAAACCGATAAGTAAAACACTAAATGAAAGTAATAGCGCAACAATAATATTTCCAACTAAAAGCATTTGTTTTAAACTGGTAGCATACATATATAGAGTGGCAGAAATTATAATAAAAGCACCTGTAAAACTAGGTTTTAGAATAAGATTTGATAAATAAAATCCAATGGCAACACCCGTTATATTTAGAATAAAATATAAATTGTAAGCTGCTTTTTCAGATATAGATTTACCAATAATTAGCGTATTCGGTCTGTTATAATAATCAGTTTCTTGATCAAAAATATCATTGATAACATAACCAGCTGCGGCAATTAGGACAGTTGATAAAACCAATAAAACATATTGAAAATCGTTTAATGCCAATGGAATATTTTGCAATTTTAAAAATCCATAACGAAAAATCAACTGCATAAAAGCGAGTAGCAGTAGGTTTTTATAGCGTATTAGTTTTAAGTAATTCATAGTTTTGTATTCAGTGTTCAGTATTTAGTGTTCAGTATTTAGTGTTCAGTATTTAGTGTTCAGTTTATTTGTCTTTAACTCCAAATTTTTTTGGATTTAAAATCATATAGTTAATTAATTTACCAATTTCAATACAGTTAGAATTTAGTTCTTCAAACTCTATTTCATCTATATAGCTACATTTCAAAGCAAATTCTAACCATACAATTGTTTCAGAATTTTCAGCATCAGCATCAGTTAGCTTACTATGAAAATGTTTTGGAAAAACTCTTTTTCTATAAGATTCAGCAATAGTAACAGTTACACTTCTTGAGGATCGCCTTATTTGGTCTGTCAGCGAATACATTTCTTCTTTTGGAAATCTTTTTGTGATTTGAAAAATTTTCATAGCCAAATCGAATGATTTTTGATACGCCAATAAATCTTGAAATCTCATAGAGTTATTTTTACATTATTTTTTAAAATGATATAAACTGCTTACTAAAAAATCTGAATACTGAGTACTAAATTTAATCGTGTTTTCCATTATAATACATATGCCATTTGCCTTGCACTTTCATCACTTGTTCGATCACTTCGCGAACAGCACCTTTTCCGCCTTGTTTATGAGAGATGTATTTGCAAATTGCTTTTATTTCGGCGCTTGCGTCTTGCGGACAAGTTGGCAAACCTACTAATTGCATTACATGATAATCGGGAATATCATCACCCATATACAATACCTGTTCGGGGTTAATGCTATATAATTCAGTATATTCTTTGAAGGTAGCTACTTTATCTGGCGATGCCAAATGAATATCTGTAATTCCAAGATTTCGCAATCGAATGCGAACACCTTCATTATTGCCTCCCGAAATAATGCAGACATTATAACCGCTTTCAATAGCCGCTTTCATGGCAAAACCATCTCTAATGTTCATAATGCGAAGCATTTCACCTGTTGGGGTAATATGAATACTACTGTCTGTAAGTACACCGTCTACATCAAAAATAAAGGTGGTGATGGTGTTTAATAATTCCTTATAGCTTTTTTCCATTATCGATAATAGATTTTGTTATCATTTTATAAATTTCTTTTTGATGTTCGTCTGTCAAAAAATTTAAATGAGTATTAATAGTTTGAGTGTCTTTCCTTATGGCTGGTCCAGTTTGCGCTTCTTCAGGAGAAAGGGTTACAATTTTATTCGCTGTTTCTTGTATCAACGGTTTTAAAATAGCAAAAGGCAAATGGTTTTGTTGGCAGATTTCGTTTCCAATTTGATACAGGTGATTCGTAAAATTACACACAAAAACAGCAGCAACATGTAACGCTTTTCTTTGTTCGGAGTTAACATTATAAACTGAATTAGAAATAGTTTTAGCCAGTGTTTCTAGTATAGAATAGTCTATATCATTTTCTGCTTCGATACAAATTGGAATAGATTTAAAATCGACTTCTTTTGATTTTGTAAAGGTTTGTAACGGATAAAAAACACCGCTACGGTTTTTGTTATCTAATGCTTCTAAAGCAATACTTCCTGAGGTATGTACTACCAATTGATTATTAAATGGAAGATTTTTAGAAACAGCAGCAACGGCATCATCAGTTATTGAGATAATAGTAACTTCTACAGGTTTTAGTTTATTTAAATCTGAAACTATTTTGTCTGTTGAAATCAGATGAACGATAGACTCTGGTTTTCTTGAGAATACCTGAACTAATTCAATTTCAGAACTTTTACTGAAAACTTGAATGAGATGCTGTGCTACATTTCCTGAACCAATAATAGATAATCGAATCATGTGGCTAAATTATCGAAAAATATTAGTTAAATCTGATTATATAAAAGACAAATACAAACTAATCTTCCCCATCTTCATTCAGTTTAAATGGATAATCTCCAAACAGTGCTGCCAATTTTTTGGTTTGATAGGCTTTCTTGGTGTATTTGTTTGATAAAACAATCATCGTCACTTTTTCTTTTCGCAAATTAATAAAACAAGAGGTATTTCCGTGCCACCAGCCGTTGTGATAATAAAAAGGTTCCCCTTTTTCCCATTCAATCAAACGAATACCCAATCCATAATTACGAGTGCCTTTACTTTCATAACTGTAGCCTTTGTATACTTTCTTAAGTAAATCAGGATTCAAAAAAAACGGGGCATAACGTGCTCTATCAAATTTTAAAATATCTCTAGGGGTAGAATAGATGTTTTTGTCTCCATAAATTCCATCTAAATAATCAATTCCAATTTCTACATTATTTCCTTTATAAGATGGGGCAATTTTATCTCGGTCAGTGTCAATCTCAAAAACGAAGGTATTCGACATTCCTAGCGGAGCAAAAATCATTTCTTTCATTGCTTCGGGATAGGTTAATCCTGTAATTTTTTCGATAACCAACGCCAGCATGGCATAATTAGTATTGCAATAACTAAATCGGGTATCGGTTTTGGTTTCTAGCGGAATTTCTTTATCTACCATTACGGTTACAATGTCTTCGTTTGTAAGGGTTTTGTGTTTGTCCCAATTGCCATTTTCGAAAGTAAAATAAGCATAGTTTTTCATACCGCTTCTGTGATTAAGAAGTGTTTGGATAGTCACATCAGGATATGGGAAATTCGTAATTATGGTATTTAGTTTTTGATTGAGCGAAATTTTCTTTGCATCAATAAGCATTAACACAGCGGTTGAAGTTAATACTTTACTAACCGAGGCAATGTGAAGTGGCATTTCCTTTGTAATCATTTCACCTGTTTTTTTATTGGCAAAGCCCATATAATTTTCGTAGATGATTTGACCATTTTTGGCTACCAAGAAAGCGACATTGTCATTTTTCTCTGACCAGATTTTTTCAAAAAAACAACTTACACCATATTTTTTATCATTGATATAGTCGGAAGATAATTTTGGAAGCTCTTCTTGTAGAGGCATCATTACAGGGATACCGTTTTTATTGATTTTGATTACGCCATCCTCATTTTTTTCCTGCTTAGAACAAGAAATGGTAAGTATAACATTGAATAATAGGAAGGTATATAAAGAAATTTTGGATGTCATTTATTTTGTATTAAAAAACAAATATAATTATTCATTAAATCTATAAAATTACTTTTTTAGAAAGCTATCAACAGGTTTTCCACATTTGTTCTAATCAGTAAAATTTCTGTTGACAAACCAATAGTAGTTTTTTGTTATAATTTAATATTATTACTTTCCAAAGAGCAGTAACATTGATGTTAAATTTTAAAAGTCATTTTATAATAAAAAGCTTTGAAATCGATTTCGTTACTATTACTTTTGGCAACATTAAAATTTGCCTCATGAAGTTTGGAATTATTAAAGAAAGAAAAATACCTGTAGATAGAAGAGTTGTTTTTACTCCAGAAGAACTGTTAAGATTACAAGAAGAACATCCAGATGCTATAGTTAAAGTTGAAAGTTCAGCTATCAGAGTTTTTAAAGATGATGCCTATAGAAATTTAGGAATAGAAGTAGCTGATGATATAACCGACTGCGATGTCTTCTTTGGAGTAAAAGAAATTCCAGTAGATAATTTAATTCCAAATAAAAAATACTTTTTCTTTTCACATACCATTAAAAAACAAGTTCACAACAGAAAGTTATTACAGGCAATTATAGAAAAGAATATCGAATTATATGATCATGAAACAATTGTTGATGCCAACAATAAGCGACTCATCGGTTTTGGTCGATATGCCGGAATTGTTGGTGCGTATAATGGTTTTAGAGGTTTTGGGATAAAATATGACTTATTCAACATTCCAAAAGCGGAAACATTACAAAGTAAGGAAGACTTAATTGTTCGATTGAAAAGACAAATCTTACCAAATATTAAAATCGTTTTAACCGGACATGGTAAAGTAGGAATGGGAGCAAAAGAGATTTTAGACGGAATGAAACTAAAACAAGTTTCTCCTGAAGATTTCTTAAATAAAGTGTATACGCAGCCTGTTTATACCCAAATTGATGTTTTAGATTATAACAAACGAATCGATGGTGTTAAAGCTGAAAGCAACAGCGATTTTTATACCAATCCTCAAGATTACATTTCCAATTTTGAGCGTTTCTCAAAAGTAGCCGATATCTTTATGGCAGGGCATTTTCACGGAAATGGTTCTCCCGATATTTTAACTCGCGATATGCTTAATGCTCCAGATAACAAAATAAAAGTGGTTGCCGATATTTCGTGCGATGTTGATGGCCCAATTGCCTGTACAATTAAAGCATCAACGATAGCCGATCCCTTTTTTGGGTATTTGCCTAATGAAAATAAAGAAGTTCCTTATACACATCCGGGTTCAATAATGGTGATGTCTGTAGATAATTTGCCTTGTGAATTACCCAAAGACGCTAGCGAAGGATTTGGTGAAATGTTTATGGAACATGTTATACCAGCATTTTTTAATAATGACAAAGACGGCATTCTAGCTAGAGCTAAGATGACCGAAAACGGAAAGTTAACCCCTCGATTTAGTTATCTTCAGGACTATGTCGACCGAAAATAATAGTAAGAATCTCGATTGTAAAATCGGGATTTTTTAGTTGCAAAAAGTTATTATCTTTAGAAAAATTTTATTTAAATGAAAAAATTGCTTTTTCTTTTTTGTGCACTTTCAGTTTCTATAATTAATGCCCAAAGTGTTCTTTCTCCCTCAAAAGCTCTCCAACTCGATTTTAAATTAGATGTAATAGGCAAGCCAAGTTATAGCGTTTCCTATAAGAACAAACCAATAGTATTTCAAAGTAGTTTAGGTATCAAACTGAAAGATAGCAACGATTTGGCTTCCAATTTTAGCATTGATAGTATCGTTAAAAAAGCAGTTAACGAAACTTGGCAACCTGTATTGGGTGAACAATCCAATATTAAAAATAATTATAATGAAATGATTGTAGCGCTCACTCAATCTTCTACATCCAGAAAGATAACTATTATTTTTAGGATTTTTGATGAAGGAGTGGCTTTTCGTTATGAATTTCCAAAGCAAGAAAAGTTAAACTATTTTGTCATTTCGGATGAGGTTTCTGAATTTAATCTAACTGCAAACCACAAAGTCTTTTGGTTACCTGGTGATTTTGACACCAATGAATACAATTTTGAGGAAACACGTATCTCAGAAATCAATACCGATAACGTGAATTTGAACAATGGAATAGGTTTTAAAGCTATCACCAATAAGTTTGCAGTTCAAACGCCATTAATGATGAAATCTTCGGATGGAATCTATTTGAATATTTTTGAAGCGGCTGTGGTGAATTATCCGGTAATGCAACTCGATGTAAACGTAAATAATTATAGCTTTAAATCTAGTTTAGCGCCAAATGCTTTGGGAGATAAAGCCTATTTGCAAACTCCTTGTGTTTCACCCTGGCGCACAATTATGGTTAGTGATGATGCTCGTGATATTGTAGGTTCGAAAATGATTTTAAATTTAAACGAACCTTCCAAAATTGAAGATACTTCTTGGATAAAACCTATGAAATATGTGGGTATTTGGTGGGAAATGCACATAGGTAAATCGACTTGGGATTATGCAGGATCACAAAACGCTCAAAATAATGGTGCGTTAAAACCAACAGGAAAACATGGTGCAACTACTATCAATACAAAACGCTACATCGATTTTGCTGCCAAGCATGGTTTTGACGGCGTTTTGGTTGAAGGTTGGAATGTAGGTTGGGAAGATTGGTTTGGCAACTGGAAAGAAAATGTGTTTGATTTTATGACACCGTACCCCGATTTTGATTTAAAAGAAGTGAATAATTATGCTAAATCTAAAGGTATTAAAATGATCATGCATCATGAAACATCGGCTTCTGTAGCTAATTATGAGCGCTATTTGGATCGTGCTTTAAATTTGATGAAAGACTATGGATATACTGCAGCAAAAACGGGTTATGTTGGTAAGATTATTCCGCGGGGTGAATTTCATGACGGACAAACCATGGTGAATCATTATAATTTTGTAGCACAACGATTTGCCGATTATAAAATGATGGTCAACTCTCACGAAAGTTCACGACCAACGGGTTATCACAGAACGTATCCTAATTATATTGCTGCTGAGGCAGCGCGCGGCACTGAGTTTAATGCATGGAGTATAGGAAATACAGTTAATCACGAAACTATTTTACCATTTACTCGATTATTGGGCGGACCAATGGACTATACACCAGGTATTTTTGAGTGTAAGATGAGTGCTTATGATAAAACAAAAAAAGAGCAACTGCATTCCACTTTAGCCAAACAATTGGCTTTATACGTTACGATGTATTCTCCATTACAAATGGCTGCTGATTTACCAGAAAATTACGAAAAGCATTTGGATGCCTTTCAGTTTATTAAAGAGGTTCCTGTTGATTGGCAAGAAAGCAAGTACCTCGAGGCAGAGCCGGGAGACTATTTAACGGTTGCTCGAAAAGATAAGAAATCGGATAATTGGTTTTTGGGTGCTATAACAGATGAAAACACTAGAGAAACAGATATCAAACTTAATTTTCTTTCTCCAAATATAAAATATCAAGCCATTATTTATCAAGATGGTACCGATGCCGATTGGCAAAATAATCCAAAATCATATGCTATAAAAACGATGCAAGTCACTTCGAAGTCAAAAATTAAATTACATTTGGCTAAAGGCGGAGGCGCAGCTATTTCCTTTAAACCAATCAATTAAACCAATTTTATTATTATGAGTACAACCAAAACCAATTATCCAGCACTTTATACCTTAATTACCGTTTTTTTCTTTTGGGGTTTTATAGCAGCAGGAAATAGTATTTTTATTCCTTTTTGTAAAAGTTATTTTTCATTAGATCAGTTTCAATCACAATTAGTAGATTTTGCTTTTTACACCGCATACTATATTGGAGCATTACTATTATTCGCTTTTGGAAATAGTAGTGGTAACGATGTAGTTGGTAAATGGGGATATAAAAAAAGCATCGTTTATGGTTTATTGTTTTCAGCTTTAGGAGCTGGAGCTATGATTATAGCCGTAGAAGCTAACTTATATGCCGGAATGTTGTTAGGTTTGTTTATAGTAGCACTCGGGTTTTCGTTGCAACAAACCGCTGCTCAACCATTTGCTATTTTACTAGGTGATCCTAAAACAGGGGCAAGTAGAGTAAATTTAGGAGGTGGAATTAACTCTTTTGGAACAACTATTGGACCCATTGTAGTCGCATTAGCATTATTTGGAACCGCTAAATCAGTATCAGACGAACAGATTAAGTTGTTAGAATTAAACAAAGTAGTTTTACTCTATTCTGGAGTGGGATTGCTTTTTATAGCAGCGGCAGCTTTATTTTATTTTTCTAAAAAAGTACCTAGTGGTACTTCAGAAGAAGTAATTGAAAAAGCTAACAAAGCCCTTTGGACATTAGTAATTATGACAGTTTTATTAGCAGCTTGCTTTGTACCTATATTTAAAACATATCAAATTGACACAACAACTTTTGATACAATACAGTTAGAAAATTTAGAACAATATAGAATGAACTGGCTGCTTGGAGCCTTAATTGTTGTCGTTGGAGGAATATTATTTTCATATTTTTCGGCACAAAAAAAAGCCGAAGGTTGGGGCGCCATGCAATACCCACAATTAGTTTTGGGGATGTTGGCTATTTTTACCTATGTAGGTGTTGAAGTTGCTATCGGAAGTAATTTAGGAGAATTATTAAAGTTGCCAGAATTTGGAAGTCTTCAATCATCAGATATTGGTCCTTATATTTCAATGTATTGGGGAAGCTTAATGATTGGACGATGGGCTGGAGCAATTAGTGTGTTTAATTTAAGAGGAACCAATAAAACGATAGCTTTAGTCATTATTCCATTGATTGCATTTGGAATTATTTTAGGTGTTAATATACTTTCAGGAAAAGATATGAAACCATTATATTATTATATTGTTTGCGTTTTAGTTCAAATTGGAGCTTTCTTTTTAAGTAAAGATAAACCTGCTCGTACACTTACGATTTTTGGAAGTTTAGGAATTATTGCAATGTTAATTGGTTTATTTACTTCGGGAACTGTAGCTATATATGCGTTTTTGGCTGGTGGATTAGCTTGTAGTATCATGTGGCCAGCTATTTTTACTTTATCGGTATTAGGTTTAGGTAAATATACATCACAAGGTTCGGCATTTTTAATTATGATGATTTTAGGAGGTGGAATTATTCCACCGATTCAAGGGAAACTATCTGATATTATTGGAATTCATCAATCCTATTTCGTAGCGGTAATTTGCTTTGCTTATCTAACATTATTTGCTGTTTTGGTAAAGGGTATTTTGAAGAAGCAAAATATAGATGTTGATGATATAGAAACAGAAGGTAGTCATTAATAACTTTCTTTTATTCTCAAAAATCCCGCATCGTTTTCACTTTGCGGGATTTTTTCATCAAAACCTAACCAATTATCTAACCTAAAAATTATTTCTTTTCTTCAATTTTAGCTTTAGTACCATCTGCTTTATAATAATAGTAATCATTGTTATTATAGTTTGAAGCTGAATAGTAATTAGAGTTTACATCGCAATAAGTATAGTTGTAGGCATAACCACTATTATAATACCTTTTAACGTTTCCAACAGTATCAACTAGTTCACCTCTGTAGTTGTATATGATTTTCATGCCACCTATTTGAGAAAGTGCAAATCGATTGTATCTCATATAAACACTTCCAATTCTGCTAACTCTATCGTTGTTATCATAATTGATAAACGTGTTACCAACGCGTCTCACTCTACCAAAACTATCGTGTTCGATTCGAGTACCATAATTAAATATTCTTCTTTCTTGAATCGTAGTACCACGTTTTCCGGCAGCTTTATAAAAATAATCTCCTTGACTATCTTCGGGTCGAGTATTAAAATCAAACTCTCCGTTTAAAAAAACATAAAATTCAATCCCTCGCTCGTTAAATGAGATGGGTTCCTCAAAATTGAAACGCATTCTATTTTCTGTTGAAGTACTTTGTACTTCGGTTGCGTTTATAAATCCAGTTGTCATTAAAACGCTTGCTACTAAAAAGGTAATTTTTTTCATGATCTGTCTATTTATGCGTTAATAATTTGCTCTTTCTCCCAAGTCATCGAGATTCGGCTTCTTCGAACAGAAAGTTTTTCTGATGGTATGACTATTTTCAATGAACATGCCAAAGTCGCTACTTCAATTCTTAAGGTTTGATTAAATTAATTTAACTATATGGTTATCAATTATTTAATTCATTTTTTTTATTATTTTATTTTACATTTTATATATTATCGCCAAAACTATTTGTGTTGATTTTTTATTACATTTGTTTCTTTAAATTTTACAATAAAAATAAATTCCAATTACTCAATGAAAAAAAACCTACTACAATTTTCATTTGCTTTATTATTAATATCAACAAAAGGATACAGCCAACAATTCATTCCTTATTATGGGACCGTTGTAAGTCAAGTTTCTCAATCAAATGTTTTGAACAATCTAACAGAATTTGAGAACCTCGGTGTAAAAAGAAGAGGAACAACACCATTACAAAATACACTTAATTGGTTAAAAGCCGAATATTTAAGTTACGGGTATACGGCTGCTCAAATGCAAGAATATAGTTTTCAAAATGGTTCTGCTACTTGTAAAAATTTGGTAGTTACTAAAGTCGGAACTCTCTATCCAAATACTTATATCATATTATGTGGTCATTATGATACTATAGCAGGTAAAGGAACAAATGATAACGGTAGTGGAATTGCAACAATTTTTGAAGTAGCTCGGTTATTGCGAAACATACCTACAGAGTATTCTATTAAGTTTATCAACTTTAGTGGTGAAGAAGATGGATTAATAGGTAGTCAACATTTTGTTTCTACTGTGGTAAATGCTACCAATCCAAAGATGGATATTAAATTGGTATTTAATATAGATGAAGTAGGAGGAAGAGCTGATATGACAAACGATACGATTACTTGCGAAAGGGATACAAGTAGTCCAACATCTAATAATGCTGCATCTAATGATATTACCAATGAGTTAATTAATTGTGTCCAATTGTATTCTCCTCTTAATACCTTTTTGAACTATGCTTATGCTTCAGATTATATGCCATTTGAAGATAATAATGAAATCATTACTGGTTTTTTCGAAAGAAATCAAACACCGCACCGACACACAGCTACAGATTTACTTATCAATATGGATCCTGTATATGTTTATAATATAGCCAAAGCTGCCACTGGAGCAATGTTGCATTTTGCAAAAGCTTCAACAACCGTTCTTGATATAAATGAACTTGATTCTTCTCAAATAAGTTTATATCCCAATCCAGTTTCAACTATTTTAAATATTAGTTTAGGTTCATTAACTGAATCAGATTATTCTTTTTCTTTAGTAGATATACAAGGTAAAGAAGTATTGAATAAACAAATTAAAAATGCAAGTTTAATTGAAACAGTTTCCCTTCAAGGTATAGCAAAAGGGATGTATTTGGCGGTTGTGCAAACAAATAATAAAAGAGTTACAAAAAAAATAATTATAGAATAATTGTATAATTGACTTTCAAGTAATAGATTTATCGCTAGATTAGGTTACCATTTTTTGTGTTTAAAAGTAGAGTATACTTTATTCTGTGGAATTAAAATCAAGAAGAAATTGATTTAGGTATATAAATTAAATTTTAGGAAATACATTTAAAAAAAGGCTTAAACATTTATTGTTTAAGCCTTTTTTTAAAATAATGGTATGGATTATTTTTTGATGACTCTTTCTATTTGTTCTTCTCCATTTTCAAGTTTTAGATGTAAAAAATAAAGTCCAGAACTTAAATAGCTAACATCAATTACGTTTTCAATTGGCTTTCCTTCTTTTAATACCGCTCCTTGAATATTCATGATTTTGTAATCATTAATGGAATATTCGGAGCTAATTTGTAGAATATCATTTACGGGATTTGGGTATATAACAACATTAGAACTTAAATTCTCAGTGTTTGACATTTTTGCAGCGGCTCCCCATATATAAGAATATCCATCAGTTTTGTTAAGTAAATTTGGAGTCTGATTACCTGTACCTGATCTTCCATTATTGAAAACAATGTTTATCGATGTTGGCCCAACTATAGTGTGTTTATAAAATCCATTTATATCGGCAACCATTCTAACTCCAGGCCATGTAGTATTGGCTACACTACCAGTAGGTAATGCACTCCAATAATGAATTCTTGGAATAGTTGTGCCCCATGAAGATGGCGGCTTAAAATAGACAGTTAGCGTTGTTCGACATCTATTTGTTGGTGCAGTAGCAAGCCAACCATTATCATAATATCGGATTCCGGCGGTAGCACTTAAATCAGCAGTTTGCAGTGTTCCGTCATTAAAAATTATATTAGAAGCACTTACGGTTGATGGGAATGTGAATCTATACCAACTTCCACAATCTAAAGTCATTGCAACGCCAGGCCAAGTTACGGTAGGAGCAGTTCCAGTATTCCCCCAGTAAAAGATTTTGACAGCTGTATTCCAATTAGATGGTTTTTTGAAATAAACGGTAAAAGTTGTTGGAGTAGAAAACGAATAAACTTGAGTTGATACAGCAGAACTAGTTCCAGCTGTATTTCTTACAAATGCTCTTAAAGTGGTTGAACTGGTTATAGCTAATGATTTTGTTCCTACAGCAGATAAAGAAGCTGTAGTTGGAGTTGTACCATTTAATGTATAAAAAATGGTTGAGGTTGGATTGTTAGCAGTTAAAACAACATTAACTGTTGTTCCAGTAAAATAAGAACCACCAGCAGGAGTGATAGTTAAACTAGGAACATCTACTATTGTTCTATCCCAAACGGCATAGTCTGTACCTGATGTTTTTAAAGTCCAACCAGTTCCTGGATTCCATAATCCGGGACCAATTTTCACTACAACTTTATTATCAATAGTCGCTGAGTAAAATCCAATTGTATTTGAAACTACAACAGAGCTATAAGCATTGATGCCATTGGCTTTTCGAATTGCCATCAGGTTATCTATAGCGGTTTTATTAGCACCATAAACTACGGTAACTCCATCTTTCTGGTAAGTCCCTCCGTAGTAGTGAGGAAAGAATACACATGGCATACCCGGATGAGTAAGAATATAAGCATACCCTTTCATTATGTTGTCACTTGTAACAAAACTACCTGGTTTAACAAAAGTGTCATGATTGTCAATAAAAGTAACTGCTTTGTCAGCATATCCAAATTGACCCGACAGCCCAGGATAATTGGCTAAAGCACCATAATTTGAATTGTTGATTGCTGGTTGTAGCGCATTATAATAAAGTGCAAAATCAAATGCAGCAGATTTTCCACCTGTTCCATCTATCCATGATTTTAATGTGGCCGAATTTCCATCCCAATATTCCCCTACAGAGGCATAAGGTGACGAGGAATTAATGTAATCACCAAAATAGTTTGCGGAAAACCCTTTGGCTACATCCCATCTCCAACTATCAAAACCTAATCCTTTTAATCTTGTTAAATATTCTTTTACGCCATTTTGAACTTGTAAGTTGGTATGATCCAAATCTCTACCTCCGTTAAAGTCTTCTCCAGTATCAGGAGTTCCACATGGTCTAACCCCAGATATTGTTACAAAGTTTGCTTCATCAGTGCTTGTTATAGCACTGCAATCCCATGTTGGATTGGTAAAATCAGTCCAATTAGTTGTGCCTCCTCTATGGTTTACTACAATGTCTGCCATCGGGTGTATTCTTGGAGAACTTGTGTTCATAGCAGTTAAAAGATCTCTTAATTGGGCTTCTGAACCATAAACAGTTTGTGAAAAGTTAAATAGTTCTGTAGGGATATAACCGACACCTCCAGTAGACTTGCTTGGTGGTGGTAACCAAATGACATTGAATCCAGAAGCAGCATATCCGCTAGTTCTATTTTTCAAGAAATTATATAAACCGCCTTCTGATGAAACGGATGATTGAGTATGTACATCCCATCCAAATGCCTGTAACATAATATCATTGACATTAGCAGCGGATTGGGCATTCATTTTTAATGAAAGTAGTGAGAAAAAAAACACTAAAAAAAGAAGCGAATTTTTAGTGTAAAAAGATGTTTTTTTTGATTTCATGAATAGTTTTGGTTTTGGTTAAGTCTAGAAATAATTTGTTTCGAAAATAGTAATAATATTCAAATAATTTTAACATTTTCTTTTTATTTAAGTAGTTTATTAGATAAATTTTACACTTAAACGTTATAAATACAATTATTATTGATATTTAAATTACCAGTTACGAAAATCATTTAAAATATTGTTTATCAGATATTTATATAAAAATTACTATGCGGCGCTTTTTTATAGTTTTTCTGTAAGATAAAATCCTATTACTGAATTTTTATTCTTTACAAGGTCTTCCGGAGTTCCAACTGCCAATAATTGTCCACCATTTTCGCCACCTTCCGGACCTAGGTCAATTATCCAATCGGCGCATTTTATTAAGTCTAAGTTATGTTCGACCACAATTATGGAATGGCCTTTTTCAATTAACGCATCAAACGAAGCTAATAACTTTTTGATGTCATGAAAATGTAATCCAGTGGTTGGCTCGTCAAAAACAAATAATGCTTTTTCTTTGGTAACTCCTTTAACCAAAAAAGATGCGAGTTTGATTCTTTGTGCTTCACCTCCCGAAAGAGTAGAAGAGGATTGTCCTAATTGAACATAGCCCAATCCAACATCTTGCAAAGGTTGTAGTTTTTGCGTTATTTTAGTTTGTTTCTTTTCGGCAAAGAACGCAATAGCATCATCAATAGTAGACGTTAGGATATCATCAATATTTTTGCCTTCAAACGCCACTTCTAAAACTTCTTTTTTGAATCGTTTTCCACCACAAGTATCACAGGGTAAGGAAACGTCTGCCATAAATACCATTTCAACATTGATAGCTCCTTCGCCTTTACAAGTTTCGCATCGTCCACCATCAACATTAAAAGAAAAATGTTTGGCTTGATAACCGCGAACTTTAGATAGTTTTTCTTTAGCATATAAATCGCGAATATCATCATATGCTTTGATATACGTCACTGGATTCGAACGCGAGCTTCTCCCTATTGGATTTTGATCTACATATTCGATGTGTTTTATATGTGAAAAACTTCCAGTTATTTCTGAAAACTGCCCTGCTTTATCTCCAATACCTTCCAGTTTTTTCTGCATTGCAGGAAACAATATTTTTTTTACCAACGTGCTTTTTCCGCTACCAGAAACACCCGTTATTACGGTTAAACTTTCTAATGGAAATGAAACATCTATGTTTTGTAAATTGTTTTCGCGCGCTCCTTTTATTTCAATAGAGTTATTTGATTTTCGTCTTTTAATTGGAACTGAAATCGCTAAGCTTCCATTTAAATATTTAGCCGTAAGTGTTTCGGCTTGAAGTATTTCAGCAAAGTTACCTTCAGCTACTAATTCACCTCCAAACGAACCAGCTTCCGGACCAATATCAATGATTCTGTCAGCCGCTTTCATAATATCTTCATCGTGTTCAACTACTATTACAGTATTACCTAAGTCACGAAGATTTTTCAAAACAGCTATTAATCGTTCGGTATCTTTTGGATGTAAACCAATACTAGGTTCATCAAGAATATACATTGATCCGACTAGGCTACTTCCAAGCGATGTGGCCAAATTTATTCGTTGTGATTCACCGCCTGATAAAGTGGCAGAATTTCTATTTAAGGTCAAATAATCCAATCCAACATCACTTAGAAAAGCCAAACGGTTTTTAATTTCAATCAATAGTCGTTTGGCTACTTTAGTGTCGTAATCTGAGAGTAAAAGTTCATTAAAAAAAGGGATTAATCGTTTAATTGATAAATCAACTAACTCTGAAATTGTTTTTCCTCCAACAGTAATATAATTAGCTTCTTTGCGAAGTCTTTTTCCTTTGCAAGTCGTACACTTTGTTTTGCCCCGATAGCGCGAGAGCATAACGCGATTTTGTATTTTATAGTTTTTATCCTCTAATTCTTTAAAGAAATCATCTAAACCCGTGAAATACGAATTTCCTTTCCAAACTAAATCTTTTTGTTCTTCTGTAAGTTCAAAAAAAGGTTTGTGTATGGGGAAATCAAATTTATAAGCATTGTTTACTAGCTGGTCTCGATACCAACCCATGCTATCTCCACGCCAAGGGTAAATAGCGTTTTCAAATATAGATAGTGACGTATTTGGAATAACTAATTCTTCGTCTATACCAATAATATTTCCATAACCTCCACATATAGAACAAGCGCCATAAGGATTGTTAAAACTAAAAAGATGGATGTTTGGTTCTAAGAAAGTTATTCCATCTAATTCAAAATTGGCGCTAAACTCTATTCTTTTATTAGTTTCAATATGTTGCAAATAGCAAACCCCTTTTCCTTCAAAAAAAGCGGTTTGTATTGCGTCAGCTAATCGGTTATAAAATTCTTCTTCTTCTTTAACTACAATTCGGTCAATGATAAGCAGAATGTCTTTATTGTCAAATGAATGTTGGTTAATGTCATCCAAACGAATCATTTCATTATTCAACAATATACGGGCAAATCCTTGTTGCAACAATACTTTTAATTTGTCTTCTAATTTACGACCTTCTTCCAGATGAATAGGAGCAAGGAGTAGCCATTTGCTCTCTAAAGTGAAGTCTTTTACGGAATTAATTACATCTGAAACAGTATCCTTTTTCACTTCATTTCCAGAAATAGGTGAAAATGTTTTTCCAATACGAGCGTATAATAATTTTAAGTAATCATAAATTTCAGTAGAAGTTCCAACAGTAGAACGTGCATTAGTAGTATTAACTTTTTGCTCAATGGCAATGGCTGGAGCAATACCTTTAATATATTCAACTTTAGGCTTGTCTAATCTACCCAAAAACTGACGTGCATATGAAGATAAGCTTTCGACATATCGACGTTGGCCTTCCGCATACAATGTATCGAAAGCTAAACTCGATTTTCCGGAGCCTGAAAGCCCTGTAATAACAACCAATTCATTACGAGGAATTACTACATCCAAATTCTTTAAGTTATGGATTTGCGCTCCTTTAATTAAGATATTTTTTTTGGGTTCTAGTGTAGCT